>JBOGNJ010000220.1:0-40153 GCA_050746905.1 Candidatus Acidiferrales bacterium | reverse complement strand
CAGACAAGAGACGCTGAAGCTGCTGGAAGAATTGGTGGCGATTGAGTCGGTGAATCCGACGCTGGTACCGGGCGCGTCGGGGGAGCACCGCGCGGCGGAACATGTGCGCGAATTTTTGCGCGCGCATGGAATCACGGCGGAACTACAGGAAGCAGCGCCGGGCAGGCCCAACGTCATCGCGAGAATCCCACCCTCCGTAGAAGCATCCGGAGCGCAAGAAGCGCGCTCCGCAAAAAACGCTCCCTTCGTATCTCAGGGCAAGCAGGATGGGGCACCCAAAAAAGACACAAGCGCGAAGGCGGGGCTGACGATCGTCGCGCATATTGACACCGTGGGCGCGGGGGACATGCGCGAGCCGTTCACGCCGCGCGTGCGCGACGGAAAGATGTACGGGCGCGGGGCGCTGGACATCAAGAGCGGCGTGGCGGCGATGTGCGCGGCAGCGGCGGAGATTGTGCGCGAAGGCGCGCGGCTGGCGCGGCCGGTGATGATTGCGGGCGTCGTCGACGAGGAATGCAACAGCATTGGGACGGAGGTGCTGCTGCGGCGCGGGCACAGAGCCGAAGCGGCGATTGTGCTGGAGCCGACGGATTTGAAGCTGGTGGTCGCGCACAAGGGCTACGCGTGGTTTGAAATTGTGACGCGCGGGCGCGCGGCGCACGGCAGCTTGCCCGCCGAGGGACGCGACGCGATACGCATGATGGGGCGCGTGCTGGCGGCGCTCGACGAGTTGGAAGAAAAACTTGCGGCGCGCACGGCGCATGCGCGGCTGGGAAATGCGTCACTGCACGCGTCGCTGATCGAAGGCGGGCAGGAGCTTTCGAGCTATCCCGCGGAGTGCCGGTTACAGCTCGAACGCCGCATGCTGCCGGGAGAAACGGAGCGGAGCGCCGAAGCGGAGTTGCGCGAGATGCTGGCGGCGATTGAAAAGCAAGACGCCGAATTTCGCGCGACGCTGCGCGGAGGCTTGGGCGCGCGTCCGGCGTATGAGATTCGCGAAGACTCTCCACTTGTGAAGCGCGCGAGCGCGGCGATTGCGCGCGTTTGCGGCGCGTGCGAATTGTCCGGCATGGCCGCGTGGACGGACACGGCGCTCCTCGACGCGGCGGGCATTCCGGGAGTTGTCTTCGGCCCCAGCGGCCGCGGTCTGCACGGCGCGGAGGAATATGTGGAGCTGGATTCGGTGGTGAAATGCGCGGAAGCACTCCGCGAAATGATCCTCGAATTTTGCGACTAGTAAATTTCCCGTCGAGGAATCTTTAAACCCGAGAGATTCTTAATAAAAAAGAGGCAGAGATCGTGATAGGTGCCTTTTGTAGGCGACCATCGGTCAACAATATGATACTGGCCGTTTTGTACGCCCTCCACAATCCATCGTGCTCCGTCCAGATCCATGCGGCCCGGATGAGCTTGCTCTTCTGTTGGAAGCTTCCAGAAATTTGCCGCACTGAGTAATTTCAGAAGATTCGTTACCTCGGTGCCCGAAACTGTCCTTGTATGATCCTCGATTACGTGGCCCGGGGTCGTATCCTCCAGCGCCACTGGTGACTTTAATCCGAGCTTCTGCAGTTCCGTCGGGTGCGATGCTAACCCTGACAGAGACTGGATGGTGAAACGTCCGCAGCCAGAGAAAGCGATAGACAACACTCTGCGTGTTGACTGTTGAAAGGTGCCAAAGAGAGGGTTCGTTCAACGCCGACAGCGCGTGGGAATACCAAGTTGTGGTGAACGTCTCCGCTCGGCCCTCTCCCGCGAATGTGCCCTTCGGGAAGTGCGGCGACTGGGCAACGCTTGGCGTTGCATTGAGCAGGAGAAGGAAGAAGAGGCCGACTGTTACACGCACGATTCGATCACTTTGCACCTTTCCGTGCGTTCTCGCAAGGTTGCAACCTCAGGGCCGGAGGCGGGGGGCGAAATTTGTGTTGACGGCGGGGACTGTGCATGACGGCGAAGCGCCGCTGCTGCAGACGCCCGCGGCGGCGCCGGCCATGTCGGCGGGCTGGACGAGGCCGACGAAAGGCTCGACGTAAATCACGTAGCTGTGGCCGATGGAGAGCGGGCCGAGGGTGTATGAGCCGTCGAAGCGCGGCGGAGGATTTGCGGCGTCGCACGTCCAGCCGCCGAGCGTGGCGGAGACGACGGAGCCGGTTGCGGCGTCGACGGCGACGACCTGCGCGCCGAAAATTCCGGTGACGTATTCGTCGGGCGAAGTGGCAGGGAAATCGGCGAGCGCGAAAGGATTCGCGGGCAGGATGCGGCCGGAGATGAAGCCGACGTCGGTGGTGTCGGCGGGATCGGGATAGAGAGCGCGCAGGCCGGCGCGATCGTCGTCAGCGAGCGGCGCATCGGGCGCGGAGACGGTGGGGCGGTCGCCAAAAAAAGTGCCGGGCGAAGGCGCGAAGGGAAACATGATGGCACGCCACACGCCGGAATGGTCGAGGCCGAAAACGTGGCCGAGTTCGTGCGCGAGCAGAGATTCGAGATCATACGCGCCGGGAGCGGACCCGAGCGCGCCGGGAGTGGCGAACATTGCTTGGCCATCGTTGCGAAAGCAAATGTCGGCGTCCACGATTTGCCCTGCGAAAATGGAGGGGGGCGCGGAGCCGAAAACTTGCGAAGGCGCGTTGGCAACCATGATGCGCGTGAAAGAAAGAACCCCCGTGGTGAACGCGGCGGAATTTTGGTTGAAGCAAATGGTGTTTACGCCGTCGACGCCCGTTTGCACGCCGTTTACAGGGTCGGGCGAGCATGCATTTTGCGTGGCGGTGCGGCCGAGCGGGCCGAGCGCGTTGGGAAACGAGTTTGCGTTGACGAGCGTGCCGGAGACGCCCGACCAAATCGCGTAGGCTTGCTGAATCGCCGCCTCGATTTCATTGAGCTGCGCGGGCGTGCCTTGCGCCGCGACGGTGACGATTGAGGCGGGATTGATATTCGGCAGCGAGATGCTCCACTGGCGCGCAAGTGGAGGCGCGCCAATGGCGATGTTTTGATGTTGCGGCTGCGGGCAGCCGCCCGCGGCGGGCACGGTGAAGTCACGGACGTAGGCGTTTGCGAGCGGCGCGACGGTGCACTGAAATAGGAACGCGAAAATCGTCGCGAGCGCCAGCGTACGGATAAATTGGCGGGCGAAGTGATGGCCGGATTTGCAGTTCATGGCATTCTCCGCCGGGAAGTTTCCGCGGCAATCACGCGCGCCCTCAATTTCGTGAGCGGCCAATCGCGAATGCCCGTTTCGCGAAACGTGCGCGACGAAGGATCGAAATCCGGCGTAATGGCGGTATCCTGCGTCACGCGCATTTCGAACGTGCGCGGATCGCGGCGAATGCGAAACGTGCCTTCGCCCCACGCCGTTATGGAGAGTGCGCCCCCGAACGCACCGGAGGCCTCCGGCTCGAGAAACAAAACCGTTTCCTCGCCGACGTGGAATCGGGGCGCTCCGGGGACGTAACTCGTCACGCGGCCGGCGCGTCCGCCAATCATCCACACCTGAATTTCCTGCGGCGAATTTCCTTTCCAATTCTCCAGCACGCGAAACGACGTCACCGTCCAGATTTCTCCGTCGCGCCAGAGCGTTCGATTGCCCGTGCATTCGGCGTGCACGACGTCGGCGGCGGACGACGTGAGTTGCGCGAGCGAAAGCGGTGCGAGAGTGGTGGATTGCGCGAGCGGCGAAAGCACAAGTGCAAACGCAATCACGAAAGAAATGGAGGTCAGATCGATTAACGCGGGTTTCATGTCATTTCACCTCGAGGATGCCGGTGGCGACGGCGACATCGCCATTGGGCGTGGTAATGAAAAGCGAGCGAACACCGGGCGCGGTCTGGTTCGAGAGCGTAAGCGTCAGCTCGACGAGATTCGGGAAAAGACTGGCCATCGACGCGGTGCTGATGCCGATGTCGCCGCCGGATTGTGGAGAACTGAATGTGTAGGTAAATGTCGGATCGAGAAAAGTGCCCTGCACGCAGATGTTCACGGTCGCGCTGCCGGAAGCGGGACGCGTGACGACGAGCGCCGAGGCTTGAATCGTGCACGTGCTGCCGTCCGGAGTGACCATGCCGACGAACTCGACGCTCACGGGAGACGTCGTGGCACCGGCGGTCGTTTCTTCGGGGACGAGAATGTCGTTGCCAAAGACGGACGTGGCCGCGCCGCTGAGCGCGATGACGCCGGGGAAACTCGCAGGAGGAAGAATCGCGAACGGAACGGGATTTGAAAGGGTCGGCGGGGTGCCCGGATTTTGAACTTCGATAGTGAGCGAACCAGCGGCGGCGACGTCGGAGGGTTGCAGAGTGATCGTACAACGGCTGGGCGTGGGGCAATTCGTGGTGCGCGGCGAATTATTGACGAGGAGCTGCGACGTGCCGCTGCTGGTGGAGGCGACGAAGTTGAGTCCTTGAACGGCGAGCAGAAAACCATTTTGCGGCCCGGCGGCGATGCTCGACGGCAGGATGGTTTCGATCACGGGCGCGGAAGTGAGCGCGACGGTGGCAGTCGCAGCGAGAGACGGATTTGCGACGCTTGTCGCGGTGATCGAGATGGCGTTGGGCGACGGCGCAACGGCGGGCGCGATGTAATTGCCAGCGTTGTCGATAAAGCCGCAGGATGCGCCTGGGCAGCCTTGGCCGGGAACAGCTGGTGCAGTCGCCCAAGTCACTGCTGTGTTCGACACGCCCGTGGCGTTTGCGATGAAGCGGAATTGCTGCGACGGCGCGAGAAACGCGTAGAACGGAGCAATGCTCAGTCCCGGTTGCACGGCTGGCGTGATTGTGATTCGTGCGCTGCCGCTTTGGGCGGGAACCGCCTGGCTGGTGGCCGTTAGCGTGACGGTGTTCGGCTGCGGTTGCGTTTGCGGCGCGAGGTAGTCGACGTTAATTTCGTTTCCGGTTGGCGGCACGCAAGGATTCGAGGCAGGTGCGCAGATTTGGCCGAGGCTCGAACTCCCGTTCGGTACGTTGTTGACGGTCCACGTCACGGCTGGGTTCGGCGTTCCGCTGACGGCCGCTGTGAAGCTCGCGCGCTGAGCCGTAGCCACAGAGGCCGACGCGGGCGAGACGGTCACCGACACAGGAACGATATTGACGATAGCCACCGTCGCGGAAACAAACTGCGCGCCTGCAACCGCGTGCATCGTCACCGGATTCGTGGCGGGAATGCTCGCGGGAGCCGTGTAGGTAGCCGTATTCGCGGCGGTCGGCGTGACGGTTCCGACAGTGGAACTGCCGCCGGCGATTCCGTTGACGTCCCAGGCGATTGCCGTGCCCGCGGCGACGCATAACGAGGCGGCAAAAATCTGTGATGTGCCGACCTGCACGCTTGCCGAAGCTGGCGAAACCGAGTTTGGCGCGGCGCAGGAAATTGTGACGGTGGCGCTGGCGGATTTCGCCGGATCGGCGACGCTCGTGGCCGTTACGGTGACGCTCGGCGGCGTCGGCGCCATCGCTGGAGCGGTATAGGTGGCCGAGCCTAAGCCTGTCGCTGTGATTATGCCGAGAACTGAATTTCCGCCCGCGACGTTGTTGACGCTCCAACTGACTGCGGCGCTCGACGCGCCTGCTCCCGTCACCGCCGCAGTGAAATTTGCGGACGCGCCGGGCGCGACGCTTGCGGAATTGGGCGCGATGCTGACGACAATGCCGCTTTGAAGTTGCACACTGGCCGATCCGTTGGCCGACGGCGCCGCTTGGCTGATGGCCGTGACCGTAACGTTCGGCGATGAAGGTAAAGATTGCGGCGCGGTGTAGAGGCCCGAGGAAGAAATTGTGCCGGCGACGGAATTTCCTCCAGCGACGCCGTTCACGCTCCAGTTCACCGCGCTCGAAACGGCTCCCGTCACCGTCGCGGTGAATTGCTGCCTCGCGCCGAGCCGAACAGAAGCTGTCGCGGGGAGGACCGTGACAGTCACGTTCTGTGGCGGATTCGGCGAGGAAGAGCCGGTAAGACCGCAACCGGAAACGAGCACCATCGCGGCGGCCAGCGCGACGCAAAGAAATGGAACTGGAACGAGGTGCGCTGATTTGCCTTTGCGTGCTTCGCGACGCGCCGAATTTTCGTGAACAGGGGAGAGCATGTACCTTTGAACCACTCTGGCGAATCGAGTAAAGGCACGAGATGTTCCACACTGGAGCAGGCCGGCGGAATGTTCTTCCGCGTATCGCTAACATATTGAATTGGAGTATGTTAGCTCGAAACATCGGCGGCGTTGTAGTCCGACGAAGGGGCGTGAGTGTCGCCCGTAGCTTTCGCCACTGTTTCAAATCGGAACTGTGCCACGGAAATTCTCCTGTTTTGAAATTCGTGTTATCGCCGCCCTGTCGCTTGCGTCGCGCGGCCTTTAGGTTCACATTGCACACATCCGTATCGAACGTTCCGATGAAACCAGTGAACCAATTCGCGGCGGGCGGCGTCTGGCATAGTGGGAAGGCGATGGATGCGCTGGCGGCCAGTTGCACTGAGATCGTAGTGAGCGGCAACGCTTCGCTCGAACGCGAATTCCAAGAGCGGCTGGCGGAATGCGCCACACTCGCATTTCGAGTGGCGCTCGCCATCGTGCGCGATCGCGCCGAAGCAGAGGACGTAGCGCAAGAGGCGCTTTTGCGGGCGTACAAGAACTTTCACCGGCTGCGCGACCGGACGCGATTTCGCGGATGGCTGGTGCGCATCGCGTGGCGCATGGCGATGGATCATCGGCGGGGCGGGCGGCGTCGAGAGAATCGCGAGCAAGACGTGGCCACAAACGACGCCCGCGAGATCACGCGCACGTCGCAGACGGCGGAGGAACTCGTGGCATCGCGAGAATTTCAACGGCGGCTTGCAGCGGAGATGGAAATGTTGCCCGGAAAATTGAGGATTGTGATGGTGATGGCCGGAATCGAGGGCTACGACACGCGCGAAGTCGCGGCGCTGCTCGGTTTGCCGGAGGGCACGGTGAAGTCGCGGCTGCATCTGGCGCGGAAACGATTGGCGGAGAAATTACGATGAGTTGCGAACGATATGGAGATTGGATGACGGATGCGGCCGCGGGCGACTTACAGGGAAGCCGCCGCGTGGAATTGGAATCACACCTGAACGAGTGCGCCACATGCCGGCAGGAGTTTCAGTGCACGCGAATGCTCATCGAAGCAATCAACCTGGGCGTAACTGCGCAAGCGGCGACCGAACCTTCTCCGAGATTGATCGAACGTGTGCGCCAACGCATTCGCGACGAGGCTCCTGCTGCTTCGTGGTGGAACGCGTTGCGTGCGCGCTGGATTCCGGCGACGGCGTGCGTGGCTGTGCTGATCTTGGCGGCGTCTATCTGGATTTTGTGGCCGCGAAATGAGACCAGGCGCGACATGACTGCAACTTCAGCAACGCCGTCTGCAGCTTTAGCGGAACGCCCGACAGTTGTCGCAAGCACCGCTGCGCCAAGAAGTGCGCCAGAACGACTGGGGCCAACGGTTGCGCGCGTGCGTCGAGCCCGCAAACTGAACGCTCGGCGAATCGAGCGGCAGCCAGAGATGCCCGAGGTCGTTGTCGAGCCGGGGCAAATGAAAGCGGTGATGCTCTTCGCGCAAATGCTGAACAGCAATCAAGTCGACGGCGCGAAATTGCTCGCGGATTTGAAAGCGCCCGATCAACCACTCGAAGTTCAACCAATCAAAGTTCAGCCGCTTGAAATCAAGCCGCTGGTGATCGCGCCGCTCAAAACACCGAACTTTGCCGACGATAAATCAAACGGGGACGCGCCGGACGGCGGCGAGAAAAATTTCATTAGCTCAGAAAAGTCTCCATGAACGACATCGATTTCAAAAGGAGCGCGACGATGAAGCTCGGAATGCGAATGGCTGGAATATTGATGTGCTTGCTGCTTATGCCGCTATGCGTGCAGGCGCAAGAGTCGGCCAAGACTCCGGACCAGGAAATAATCAGCCATTTGCGGCTCGATTTCCTCCTGACGGAATACAATGGCCAGGAGAAAATCAGCAGCATGCCGTACACGATGTACGTGGAAGCGGCCTCCCGAACGCATCACCCGGGCCGTCTTCGCATGGGCGTAAAAGTGCCCGTCGCCGAGGGCGTGGATAGACAAGGCCAGCCCTCTCAATTCACGTATATGGATGTGGGGACGAACTTCGATTGTTTTGCGACTGCCCTCGGAGACGGAGCTTATGACTTGGATTTGAATTTGAACCGATCGTCGGTTTATGCGGCTGGCGAACAACAGACGGAAGCCGAAGCACTCCACAGCGCGGGTGGCCGTCCTGTCATTCGAACCTTCTCCACCGACTTCGATCTCAAAATGCACGACGGCGAGACGGCAGAGGGAAGCTCTGCGACGGATCCTTTCAATGGCCACGTGCTGAAGATCAGCGTGACACTGCACGTCATAAAGTAGCTGGCGGGGGATTACAGAAATGAGGAGAGGTGCTTCGAATGGGAAGCGCCCTTTTTATTTTTCCGCCCGAGACCAAACTCAGCGGAGGACAGACTCGAGCGCTTCTTTCAACTCCGGATGGCGAAAATTATAGAGCTGCGATTGCAATTTCTGCGGCGCGACGCGTTGGCTTGAGAAAAGCAGCGCGTCCGCCATTTCTCCCATCGCCAGACGCAGAGCGATGCGAGGCGCGGGGAAGAGCGCGGGCCTGTGGAGCACGCCTGCAAGCATACTGGTGAAAGCAGCGTTCGTCACAGGATTGGGAGAAACGGTATTCACGGGCCCGCGAATCGCATCGTTTTCGATCGCGTAAAGAATCACGGAAACGACTTCGTCGAGCGTGATCCAGCTCATCCACTGGCGTCCGTTGCCAAGCCTGCCTCCAGCGCCCAAGCGAAATGGAACGAGGATGCGTTTGAGCGCGCCGCCATTCGCCGAAAGAATGATTCCAAAACGCAGCATCACCGTGCGAATGCCCAGCTTCTCGGCTTGCACGGCTTCCGCTTCCCAGTCGCGGCAGATTTGCGCAAGAACATCATTGCCGGGCGCGGCGGGTTCAGCGAGCGTTTCGTCGCCGCGGTCGCCGTAATAGCCGATGGCCGACGCCGCAACGAGCACGCGCGGCTTTCGTTTCAGTTGCGTAAGGCCCGCGACAAGATGACGCGTGGCATCGACGCGGCTGCGGCGCAAAATCTGTTTGCGCGCGGGCGTCCAGCGGCCATCAGCAATCGACGCGCCGGCCAAATGCACCAGCGCGTCGGCACCTTCCATGCCTGCAAGGTCGATCGAGCCTGCCGGCGGCTCCCAGCGGATGTTTTCGGCCGCGGGGCCTGACTGCGAAGGCGAGCCGGAGCGCACGAGCCGCGCGATGGAATGGCCGTTCGCGCGCAGCGAATTTATCAGCGCGCTACCCACCATCCCCGACGAGCCCGAGACAATAATTTTCACGCCGCGCTCCTTAACACAAAGCCCCGCACGTCATGCTCGCGTGTCAATTCCAACACCCCATAAGTTGCATTACGTTACGGCGTCGTCGCCCGCGCGTCAAGAAATGCTGTGCTGCGCAGTTTTGCACACGGGCATCGTTGGAGAATAGCGGCTTAGACCTAGTCACGATAGAATGCAGACATGCTGGTGCGGGTGCTTTTTTTTGGGCAATTGAAGGAAATCGTGGGAAAGGCGGAGGACGGCTGCGTGGCTCCCGAAGGCGCGCTCCTCGAAGACGTGTTTGCGAATTACGCCGCGGATTTTCCCCGGCTCGCACAATTCAAAGAATCGGTCGCCGCGGCGATCAATCATGAGTACGCGCCGTGGGACACGCGTATCCGTACCGGTGACGAAGTGGCTTTTCTGCCGCCCGTGAGCGGTGGTCAGCAAACGCATATTGTCGAAGACGTCTACAAAATTGTGCGCGACCGCATTCCCACCGAGGAAATCCTCGCAAGCCTAAAAGCTCCGGAAGATGGCGCCACGATTGTGTTCGAGGGCATCGTCCGCAACCATTCGCGCGGCAAGCAAACCTTGTATCTCGAATACGAAGCATACGAAGTGATGGCGCTCATTAAAATGCGCGAAATCGGCGCGAAGATGCGCGAGCAATTTGCGATTGACCGCCTGGCGATGGTTCACCGGCTCGGACGCCTCGAGATTGGCGAGACCAGCGTGGTCATCGGCGTGAGCGCGGCCCATCGAGGCGCGGCGTTCGACGCATGCCGCTACGGAATCGACACGCTGAAGCGCACCGTGCCGATCTGGAAGAGGGAATATTTCGCGGATGGCGCCGTTTGGGCCGATGGCGAAAAACCCTCCGCGGAAGCCTTTTTGCCCGGAAGCTCATCTACACCCTAGATGATTCGACCCACGACATTTCTCGCGGCTCTGGCGGCCGCTTTTCTTTCGTGTGCTCCCGCCGGCAGCGCGCAGACCAGCGCGCGCCGGCAGAATCGCATTCGCGTGGAGACGGATGTGGTGACCGTGCCTGCCAACGTGCTCGATGCCAACGGCAAGCCCGTCGCCGACCTGCCGGAATCGTCGTTCAAATTGTATGAAAATGGCAACGAACAGAAAATCGATCGCTTCGAGACGCTGACAAACCGCCCGCTCGAACTCGCGTTGATGGTCGATTCGAGCCTGAGCACGACGCTGGACATGAAATTCGAAAACGAAGCCACGGCGCGTTTCATCCGGCTGGTAGTGCGCCCCGGCGATTTGCTTTCGGTTTTCGAGTTCTCGGACGATGTGTATGAGCTGTCGGACCAGTTTTCTTCTAACGTTTCGAAGCTCGAAGCGGCGGCGCTGAGAATCACGCCGGGAGCCGGGACGTCCCTCTACGATGCCATTGTGCTGGGCTCGCAGCAGCTTGAAAGATTGCCGGAGAATCGCCGCCGCGTCATCGTGCTGGTCACGGACGCTGGCGAAACGACCAGCCGGGCCACTTTCGACATGGCGCGCACGGCAGCCATCCAATCCGAAGCATTGCTCTATACGATTTTGATTCGTCCGGTGAAAACGGAAAGCGGGCGCAATACTGCGGGAGAACACGCGCTCGAGACAATCATCGATTCCACGGGCGGCGCGATGTATTATCCCGACGAATTGTCGCAACTCAACGAAATGTTCGAGAAAATCAGTCGCGAACTCCGCACGCAATACTTGCTGAGTTACTACCCCCAACCCGAAGCAAAACCGGGAGCCTACCGGCGGATCGAACTGGACGTTCCTGGCGGCAACTACACTTTGCACTACCGGAAAGGATATTTCGCTGCCGGCGCCGAGCAATGAGCCAACAGGCCGATAATCCGGTTCATTTTCTGGAAGTTGCCGTCGAGGCCGCCGAGGAAGCGGGAGCGATTATCACCGAGGCCGCAAACTGCCCGAAGAATGTTTCGTACAAGGGCGAAGTAGATCTGGTTACCGAGACGGACAAGAAGTCCGAGGCGGCGATTCTGGCGCGGCTGCGTCACTATTTTCCGAGACACGCGATTGTCGCCGAAGAGACCGGCGCATCGGGCGCGGACGCGTCGGCAAAATACAAATGGTATGTCGATCCGCTTGATGGAACGACGAACTTCGCCCACGGCTATCCAATGTTCGCGGTCTCTATCGCGCTGCTGGAAGACGGCGAGCCGCTTGTCGGCGCGATTTACAATCCTGTGACGCGCGAAATGTTCCGGGCGATGCGGAACGAAGGCGCGTATCGCGGCGACACGCGAATTCGCGTTTCGAGCGTCGAAAAACTCGCAAAGAGCCTCTTGGCGACCGGTTTTCCCAGCCACAAGCGCGTGCAGAATCCGAACATCTACTACTATTGGGAATTTACTTTGCGCTCCCATGGAGTGCGGCGCGCAGGTTCCGCCGCTCTCGATTTGTGCTCCGTGGCGTGCGGGCAATTCGAGGGTTTTTGGGAGTTTGGGCTAAAGCCCTGGGATACTGCGGCGGGAATCCTTTTGGTCTGCGAAGCCGGCGGCAGAGTCAGCGATTTCGCCAGCGGACCCTATCATCCAGGCGACAGGGAGTTGCTCGCCTCGAATGGGCTGGTTCACGCGGAAATGCAAGAGATTGCGGCACATGTGGCCGCGCAACCCGCTGGTTTGGCAGGCAACCCAGGCTGAGTTTTGTGAACCAAACTATATGGGGGGTATCTTCAAGATTCCGCAGATTCGAGCCGGATTGCCCTCATGTACAGGTAATTTGCCGCGCACCGGCAGGGAATTGCTGCTTTACTCCAGCGAATGGCAGATGCTAGCCTGAAAGCGTCCAAAAACCTAGAATGTCTTACGCTCACACATTAATTCGGCCAAGACTTCGCCAAACCACCCTGGCGGAGCCGTGGGATCGGCTGAGGGGCCGCTGGCGCAACGGGGGCGTCGAAGAATATTCGCTGGGCCAGTCGCACGGGATGCGCCAGCTCCGGCGATTGCGTGTCCGGGGTGCGATTGAAGTCAAAGAGCATCAGATAGACCTCGAAGGTCTTCCCGAGGCGTTCCGCGGCTTCCGCATCGTTCATCTGACGGATCTTCATCATGGGCTGTATTTTCCCGCCGAGGCGCTTGCGGCAGTTGTCGAACTCACCAATGAACTTGAGCCCGATCTGATCGCCGTGACCGGGGACTTTGTTACCAGGTCGCGCAATTACATCGAGCCTGTGGCGCAGATGCTCAGCGGACTTCGAGCGCGCTCGGGTGTTTTTGCAGTGCTCGGGAACCATGATTTTCGGGTCGGCGCCGATGAAATCGCGCGGGCCCTCGATCGTCATGGAATCCAGGTACTGCGCAACCGGCACGTCACGCTGCGGCGAAATGGCCAGAAAATTTATCTGGCGGGTGTGGACGACTTGCTCTATCGCGCGGACTTGCGCCGCGCGATGCGCGGTGTTCCGGACGGCGCACCGGCCGTGCTGCTCTCGCATAATCCCGCCATCATCGACGAAGCCGCGGATATGGGCGTCAATTTGGTTTTGTCCGGCCACACGCACGGCGGGCAGGTGAAGTTGCCGCTGATCGGCTGCGTCTACGGACGCTCCGAAAGAAAGATGCGCTTCAAGATCGGCCACGATTCTCTTGGTTCGACGCAGATTTATGTGAGCCGCGGCATCGGCACAGTTGTACTGCCCGTGCGCTACGGCTGCCCTTCCGAGATTCCTCATTTTGTGCTCGAACCGCTGCAAGACCGCTTGCACGAAGATTCCCCTTCCTCGTATGCTGCTGGCTGGCTATCTGCCCGGCCACATGCGTCCAGTTGAACTGATCCGCAAAAAACGAGACGGCGGGGAACTGACCCGCGAAGAAATCACCTTTCTTGTCGAGGGCGCGGCGCGTGGAACTGTGCCCGATTATCAGCTCGCGGCGTGGTTGATGGCCGTTGTATGCCGTGGGATGACGCGCGTGGAAACGGCCTCGCTCACGGAAGCGATGTTGCATTCGGGCGATGTGATGGATTTTTCAGCTCTGCCTGCCGCGAAAGTCGACAAGCATTCCACCGGCGGCGTCGGCGACAAAACCTCTCTGGTGATCGCACCGATAGTCGCCGCAGCCGGACTGTACGTCCCAATGATCAGCGGCCGCGGCCTGGGACACACGGGCGGGACGCTCGACAAGCTCGAAGCCATTCCCGGATTTCGCGTCAACCTTTCCTTACAGGAATTTCGCGCGGCGCTCACCGTCTGCCGCTGCGCCCTCGGAGGACCAACGCCGGAAATTGCGCCTGCCGATAAGAAGCTTTATGCGTTGCGCGACGTAACGGGAACGGTGGAAAGTCCGGCGCTGATTTGCGCGTCCATCATGAGCAAAAAACTCGCGGAAGGAATCGACGCGCTTGTGCTCGACGTGAAAACGGGCGACGGTGCGTTCATGAAGAAAGAAGCGGATGCGATTGCGCTCGCGGAGTTGCTCGTGGACACGGGAAAGCAAATGGGAAAGCGCGTCGTCGCGCTGATTACGGACATGGATCAGCCGCTGGGCAAAACAATCGGCAATGCGCTTGAGGTGCGGGAGTGCCTCGAAGTTTTGAATGGTGGCGGCCCGGAAGATTTGCGCGAATTGTGCCTCGAGCTTTCGGCGTGGATGCTCTTCTTGGGCAAACGCGTCCCGGACGTGGCGGCAGGGCGGAAATTGGCGCAAGAAATGATTGCCGGCGGGTCGGCTCGTGATACATTCCGTCGAGTTGTGCGGCAGCAGGGCGGCGACGAGCGCGTAGTGGACGAGCCGTCGCGTTTGCCTCGCGCTCGGCACATAGAAGCAGTGCGCGCTAAGCAAAATGGATTTGTCGCACAGGTTGCCTGCGAGCGAATCGGCGTGGCGAGCCTGATTCTGGGCGGCGGCCGCGAGAAGCAGGATGACGACATTGATCCAGCCGTGGGGATCGTGCTCGAAAAGAAAATCGGAGACGCGGTTAAATCGGGCGAGACGCTTTGCATCGTGCATTACAACGCCGACGCCCGGCTGCGGGAAGCAACGGCGATACTCGAAGATAGTTTTGTGATTCGCGCGCAGGCGCCGCCTGTACGCGCGCCGCTGATTCGTAAAATCGTCGGCGCGTAAATATCCGCGACCATTAATTTTCGGGAGAGTGGAATGCAGCGCTGGGTTGGTTTGCTGGGCATGATCACCATCCTCGCCCTTGCGTATCTTTTTTCGACGAATCGCCGCGCCATCCGCCTGAAAACCGTTCTGTGGGGCCTCGCGCTTCAAATCACTTTTGCGTTTATCGTGCTCGACACCAACGTCGGCCGCGCGACTTTCAGCTTCATTGGCGGCGCGGTCGACAAACTCCTCTCGTATTCGTTCTATGGCTCAGCGTTCGTGTTCGGCGATCTCGGCACTCAGAATTCGAAGATGGGCTTTTACTTCGCCTTTCAAGTGCTGCCCACGATCATTTTCATCGCCGCGCTTTTTGCCGTGCTTTATTACTACGGCGTGATGCCGTTCATCGTGAAGCAGGCCGCGAAAGTAATGACCAAGCTGATGGCGGCGAGCGGCGCGGAGTCGTTGAACATCGCGGCCAGCATATTCATGGGCCAGACGGAAGCGCCACTCACGATTCGTCCTTATTTGCCCGACGTCACAAAATCCGAATTGATGACCATCATGACCAGCGGCATGGCGCACGTCTCCGGCGGAATCATGGCCGCCTACATTGCGTTCGGCGTCGACGCAAAACACTTGATCACCGCCGTCATCATGACGGCGCCGGGAACGCTGCTGCTCTCGAAGATGCTTGTGCCGGAGACGGAAAAGCCGGTGACAGCGGGCCGCGTCGAAATGGCGAAGCTCGAAAAAGATCCGAACGCCCTCGGCGCATTGTCGCGCGGCACGATCGACGGTTTGCATCTGGCGCTCAACGTCGCGGCCATGCTGATTTCGTTTATCGCCATCATTTATTTGTGCGACGGCATTTTGGGCGGCCTGCACAACTGGCTCGCGCCGCACGGATTCACCTATCTGCCTTCGAGCCTCGAGCAATTGTTCGGCTGGATACTCGCGCCCGTCGCTTGGCTGATCGGTGTGCCATGGCACGACTCAGGCAAGATCGGCGGATTGTTGGGAACTCGCATGGTGCTGAATGAATTGATCGCCTATGGACGCCTCGGCCCGATGAAAGCCGTTCTCGACCCACGCTCATTCACGATTGCCACCTACGCGCTCTGCGGATTTGCGAATTTTAGCTCAATTGGCATTCAGATCGGCGGCATTGGAGCGCTCGCTCCGAATAAAAAAGACGAGCTGGCGCGTCTCGGCATTCGCGCGATGCTCGCGGGCACTGCCGCGAATCTGATGTCCGCGTCGATTGTGGGAATCATGCTGAAGTGAGCGCGCGAGCCAAAGCGAAATCCTCCCGTGGTGATGAATTTGCGCGTGCCGAGCGAGCCGCAAAGTTCATTCGCTCGAAAACAAAGCTGCGGCCACAAATCGCGCTGGTTCTCGGTTCAGGACTTGGCGCTTTCGCTGATCGGCTCGAATCCGCAACGAGGATTCCCTACGAACGCATTCCTAATTTCCCGCATTCGACTGCGGTTGGCCATGCGGGATGTCTGGTCATCGGCACGGTTGCGAACGTTGCCGTGGCCGCGATGCAGGGTCGCGTCCATTTTTACGAAGGCTATTCGCCGGGCGATGTGATTTTCCCGATGCGCGTTTTTGGCAGGCTGGGAATCCGCGCGGCCATCTTGACGAATGCCGCGGGCGGCATCAATCTGGGCCTCAAGCAGGGAACGTTGATGGTCATGCGCGATCACATTAATCTGCAAGGCTCGAATCCGCTGATCGGGCCGAATGACGAACGTTTCGGGCCGCGTTTTCCGGATATGACGCACGCTTACTCGAAAACCTATCGTGCGGCGGCTCTCGAAGAGGCGCGCCGGTTGGGCATCGAAGTTTCAGAAGGCGTGTACGCGGCGCTTCCCGGACCAAGCTACGAAACGCCCGCGGAGATTCACTATTTGCGCGCGATTGGCGCGGACGCGGTGGGCATGTCCACCGTGCCGGAAGCGATTGCGGCGCGGCACATGGGAATACGCGTGCTGGGAATTTCCTGCGTCACGAATATGGCCGCGGGAATTCTCGATAAGCCCCTCGACCACAAGGAAGTGCTGGCCACGGGGGAGCGCGTGAAAGATAATTTCATCGCGTTATTGCGCGCGGTACTTCCCCGCATTGCGGCGGATTTGAATTGAGCAGGCCGGAAAATAAATTATGAGCGACGAGGAAAAATTGATCGCGGCGGCGCGTCAGGCGCGCGAGCATGCACACGCGCCGTTTTCTGATTTTCGCGTGGGCGCGGCCGTGCGCACGAAATCCGGGCGAACGTTTAGCGGTTGCAACGTCGAAAATGCCAGCTACGGCCTGACGATTTGCGCCGAGCGGGTCGCCATTTTCAAGGCAATTTCGGAAGGCGAGCGCGAATTCGATGCCATTGCCGTCGTCACGGACGCGGATGCGCTGACGCCGCCGTGCGGCGCTTGCCGCCAAATTATCTGGGAGTTTTGCGGGGACGTGACGGTGATTCTCGCGAATCTGAAAGGCAAAGTCGAGCGCGAAAGTTCGTCGAAGTTGTTGCCTCGGCCATTCGATTCATCGAATTTATAGTTGCATGCGCAATGAGGCCATCGTGAAAAGATTTCTTCTCGCCCTTTTATTCTTTGCCGTCGCCAACACCGTCGCTGCGCAATCCAAAACGCGCGTGGCGTTGATCATCACCGGAGGCACCGTGGTGACGATGGACGCGGCGCGCCACATTTACAATGACGGCGCGGTAGCCGTTCGCGGCGACACGATTGTCGCGGCCGGGTCGCGTGAGAACATTGCATCGCGCTACGACGCAGCGCATACAATCGACGCGCACGGTGAAATCGTTATGCCGGGGCTGATCAATGGCCACCAGCACGCCGCGATGACTTTGTTTCGCGGTTTGGCGGACGATCTGGCGCTCAATGACTGGCTACAAAAATATATTTTTCCCGCCGAAGCCCGCAACGTCACACCCGATTTCGTCACCTGGGGCACGCGGCTCGGTGTCCTCGAAATGCTGCGCGGCGGCACCACAACCTACGCCGATATGTATTACTTCGAGGATGAAGTGGCTCGCGCGACCAAAGAAGCGGGCATGCGCGGGGTGCTCGGCGAGACCATTATTGATTTCCCAGCTCCGGATAATAAAAGCGTGCCGCAAATGCTCGCCTACACGGAAAATTACATCAAGCACTGGCAGCACGATCCGTTAATCACGCCAGCCGTTGCGCCGCACTCGATTTACACGTGCTCGACGAAAACTTTGCAGCAAGCGGCGGCACTCGCACGCAAGTATCACGCGCCGATCTTGATTCATCTCTCCGAAGCGCCGTTCGAGGGCGAGCAGAGCCGCGCGAAATATGGCCTGTCGCCCACGGCATATCTCGAAAACATCGGCGTGCTCGGCCCGGATATCACGGCGGCGCATTGCGTGTGGGTGGATGCCGGGGATATCAAGTTGTTGGCTGGCCGCGATGTCGGCTGCGTGAACAATCCGTCCAGCAACATGAAACTCGCCAGCGGCACAAGCCCCGTGGTGGATTTAATTGCGGCCGGCGTTCGCGTCGGGTTGGGCACTGACGGCGCAGCGAGCAACAACGACCTCGACATGTTCGAAGAAATGGACCTTGCCGCGAAGCTGCAAAAGCTCGCGCGCATGGACCCGCGAGCGTTGCCGGCGGAACAAGTGGTGGCGATGGCCACGATCAACGGAGCGCGCGCGTTGCACATGGAAAAGCAAATCGGCTCACTCGAAACAGGAAAAAAAGCAGACATGATTCTGATCCGCACGGACGCGCCCCACGCGACGCCGCAGTTCGCGACAAAGGGCAGCGTGTATTCCGAGCTCGTTTACGCGTTGAAGGCCAGCGACGTTGACACCGTTATCATCGGCGGCAAAGTCGTAATGGAGCACCGCCGCATGCTGGCCCTCGACGAGCCTCAAATCCTGGCGAAAGCCCGCGAATACGCGAAGAGAATACAAGCCTCCCTCGCCGTTCCCGCAAAATAATTGCTCGGCATGTTTGAAGCGGGCTACTGAATTTCTGAACTCGTGCTCTTGATTCGTCCTTATTCCCTGCGTGCCTCGTTGCGTTTGCGGTCCATCTTGGCGGCCATCGAGCGGAGCGTCTCCGGCACGTTTTTATTGGTCGCCAGGATTTTCAGATCGCGCACCGTCAAGCGGGGAAGCAGGTGGAGTGAAATATCGAGCGGAGTTTTCGAGTTGGTGGTCAAGTTGCGAGCGATGCTGTAATTTTTCATCCACAGACGGTTATTCGAAATCGAGCGCAGCACTTCGCCGGGAAGCACCGTCATGGACGCGAAGCTTTCGACTTCAGACTCAGTGAGGCGAGCCGATTGCAGCACCGCGCGCTGCACCACTTTATTCGGGTCGCGGATCAGCGCGATGCGCTCCTCGCGTCCGCCCAGCAGTCCCAGTTGCACGCGTTGCACCACGTTCATTTTTGCAAGGCGTTGGATCAGCGTCTTGCGTCTTTCCGGATCGACCGCGGCAATCGCAACGGCCTCTTCCAGGTCCTTCTCGTCGAGCGCCCCTTTTTGCAGCTCTGCAATTTGATTGCGCTGTTCGGGATTCGCCGCCGTCAAAGATGCCAATGCAACAACGAGCGGCGGCGACGAAGTGAGCCGCTCAAGATTGTCGAGAAGCGCCTGAATTCCAGCGGCAGAAAGATGTCCCGCCACTTTTTCCACCAACGCCACCGGGCACGAGCCGTTCTTCGCCAGCGCGTCCGCGATTCCAGGCTTTGCTGAAAGATTTTCCGCGGAATAATGGAGAAGCGCGGGTGCGGCATCGGGGCGTTCGAGCGCCGCAAGAAAATTCTCAACCGGAACGCTGAGCAACGCGGACGCGGCGCGCTGCGCGACTCCTTCTTCCGTATCCAAAGCCAGCACGGTAAATGCTTCCGCGCGATCGGCGGGAGAAAGCGATACGCCGCCGGTGCAAATGGCGAGTTTGCGCTCAGGCCGCACGCGGCCGGCCAAAATTTCCGCGCGGACGTCACTCGGTGCTTCGTTGCTAATCGTCGTCTCCCGGACTGGGTTTCAGGCTCGCGCGCGTCAGCGTGATTTTTCCCGGTTCTCCCGGCGGTCCCAGTGGAGCCACGGTGTGGCCATTGAGTTCGAGCAGCACCGCATTCGATTTGCTCGACGAAACAGTAAAATTTGTCAGCGCATGTACGGTCAAAGTGCGCTGCGCTTCCAATACTCCGGAGAAAACGACCTTGCCGTCAGCGAGCACGCTCACGGTGGACGTCTCTCCAGCTTCGATCTTCAACTCCATCGGCCCGGAAGCTGCTACCGGGTTTCCGGCGGGCGACGCTGTGTTCGGCGCGGCAGCAGTTGCCGCTGTGGCCCCATTCGCCCGTGGCGATGCCGGTTGTGGATGCGTCGAAGCCGCGGTCGGATTCGCGGAATTGCTCGGCGGTTGACTGGGTAATGTTTGGTTCGGCGAAGACGCCTTCGAATGATGGAATGGCGCCATCAGCGTCCTAAAAATCGGATGATTTTGATGCCACGCGCTTATTCCGGCGCCGTAGCGTTGGTGGATGTACCACACGCCGCCGATTATTAAGATCGCCATGGCGATCGCGCTGCCTATGGCCGTCCAGTTGGTGCGCTTACGAACCGGCTCTTTCGTCCACACGGCAATTTCCGGACGCTCGTGAGTCTCCATCGCGTATTCAGCGACCAGATTTTCTTCGTCCAGCCCCAGAAACCGCGCAATGGAGCGAATAAAACCGCGATTGAAGATGCCGCCGGGCAAGCGCTCCCACTGCTCATTCTCGAGCGCCTCCAAAAAACGAACGCTGATGCGCGTCGCGGCAGAAATTTCCTCGAGGGACACTCCGCGCATTTCGCGCTCGCGCCTTAAATGTTCGCCGAACAGATGTGTCGATTCCATTGAGAGGTCTGCACAAAAAATATAGGCGGCCACCGCATGGGTGTCAATCAAAGGTCTCGCATGCGGTACCATGCCGTTGAGTAAGATTTGCCTTTCGCGCACCGCAAAAAAGCGGCGGTTGCAGTCGCGTGCCGCCAAACCTATAATGAAAAAGCATTCGAAGGAGTCGTTCGGACTCTCGCAGTGCCCATGCAAAACGCGCCCGAATCAAAGCCTTTCGAAGGTGTGGAACGGCGTCGCAGCCCCGCGCTGCCCGTCGAGCCGGTCTACGGAAGCGAAATTTCCGTCTTCCATGAGCTCGGCAAGGCGCTCACGTCATCGCTCCAGCTCGACCAGGTTCTCCGCACCATCATGGAAAAAATCAATGAAGTCCTGCGCCCGGACACCTGGTCGCTCCTGTTGATGGACACCGAGAAGCAGGAACTCTACTTCGAAATCGCGACGGGAGAGGGCGCCGACGCGCTGAAGGATGTGCGCATCAAGCTCGGGCAGGGAATCGCCGGCTGGGTGGCGCAGACCGGCGAAGTAGTTGTTGTGCCCGACACGCGAAAGGATTCACGGTTCTTCTCGCAGGTCGACGAGAAGACAAAAACGGAAACGCAGTCGATCGTCGCCGTGCCCGTCCGCTTCCGCGATCAATGTCTCGGCGTGATCGAGCTGATCAATTGTGTGGGCGATACGGGTTTCAGCGCGCGTGAACTGGCGCTCCTAGAAGCGCTGGCCGATTATGCGGCCATCGCTATCGAAAATGCGCGACACGTTCAACGCATCCATGAACTGACCATCACCGACGATTGCACCACGCTTTACAACGCCCGGCATTTGAATTTCATGCTGGATACGGAGATTTACCGCTCGCACCGCTACAGTTACGAATTTTCGCTCATCTTCATCGACCTCGATCATTTCAAGGCCGTCAACGATACGCATGGCCATCTGATGGGCTCGAAGCTCCTCGGCGAAATCGGCACCATGGTCAAGAATAATTGCCGGCTGATCGACTTCGCTTTTCGCTACGGCGGCGATGAATTTGTTCTTCTGCTTCCGCAAACTTCCAAGGAAAATGCGTGCCGCGTGGCGCGCCGCCTGCATCGCCTGATTAAAGAGACGCCGTGGTTGAAGGACGATGCCCTGGATGTCCGCATCACCTCAAGCGTGGGCGTCGCATCGTATCCCCTCGATTCGGCGGACAAGGCTGGCCTGTTGCACCTCGCCGACGAGGCCATGTACCTCGTCAAAAACACCACCCGCGACCGCGTCGCTGCCGCCACCACCGGCGTTTTGCCTGAAGTGTAGAGGCGGCTTTACGCCGCCCGGTCTTGCGTGTCTCTGGGATGTAGGGACGGGTTTATGACGCCCGGGTTTTCTGCGTCTGTGAAGCTGGCAAATCCCCGCGGCACCAGGAGTTAATCGGTGAACTCGCTGCTTCAGGACATTCGCTACGCCCTCCGCATGCTGCGCAAGTCGCCGGGATTCACCACCGTCGCTGTGATCACCCTTGCGTTGGGTATTGGAGCCACTGTAGCGATCTTCGGTTTCGTGGACTCAGCACTGATCCGGCCGTTGCCGTACCCTGATCTCTCCCGGCTCATGGCAGTTTTCAAGACCACGCAGCTAGGCAGTCAGCATGCAGGGTATTCCTATCCCGATTATCTTGATCTGCAGTGTTTCAACACCGTATTTGCTTCGATTGCTGCCTACGACAGCGGCAGTTTTGTTCTCTCCGATGCAGGAAATATACATCTGGTCAACTCGGCTGGCGTGACGCCTGACTTTTTTCGCGTTCTTGGCGTTACGCCAGTTCTGGGAAGAGACTTCGATGCTCGTGCTGCCGATGAAGATTTGCAGGCGGCGCCGTCAACCGTCATCTTGAGTTATGCCGCATGGCAGAAGTGGTTTGGCGGAAGGCCAGACGTGCTGGGGAAAACGGTCACGTTCATCGAGGGCCGGCAATCTTATACCGTCATCGGCGTGCTGCCGCGCGGTTTTCAGTTCGCTCCGGCTGGTACCGCTGACTTTTGGACAACGCTTCATCCTTATGCCGGCGACGCCTGCTACACGAGCCGCGGATGCATGGCGATGGGCGTCATCGCGCGGTTGAAGGATGGCGTCACCAGACAACAGGCGTTGGGCGATGTGCGCGCCATTGCCGCACAAGAAGCAAGAGAATATCCAGATCCGGACAAAAAGCGAGGCGCGAATATCGATCCTTTAAGCCAGTGGATCTTGGGTGACATACGACCTATTTTGCTTGCGCTGCTCGCTGGCGCGGGTTTGCTGCTGCTGATTGCCTACGTCAACGTGACGGGTCTTCTCGTGGCACGATCCGAAAAGCGCCGGCGTGAATTTGCCGTTCGTGGCGTGCTTGGCGCCGGGCGCGGACGCCTCATTCAGCAGTTTGTCACTGAGGGGTTCGTCATGGTGGCCGTAAGCGGCGCACTGGGGTTCGTCGCGGCAATATTTGCGCGCCAACTGCTGCTCAAATTGATTCCGGCGGACATGCTGGATTCGATGCCCTACTTGAGCGGAACTTTTTGGAATTGGCATGTAACCGTATTCGTCACCGTGCTCGTGCTGATAGCTTGCACTCTGTTTGCAGTGACTCCTGTCCTGCGGCTTCCGTTCGCCAACCTGCGCGCGGGTTTGATGGAGGGAAGCGGCGGCGCGCCAGGAAAGGCCTGGCGGCACCTGGGAGCGAGACTCGTCGTTGTGGAACTCGCTACGACGATGGTGCTACTGGCAGGCGCAGGCCTGCTTGGCAAAAGCCTGTACAGGCTGCTGCACGTGGATCTCGGATTCGTGCCCAGTCATTTAGCCACGCTCGGGATCGGGGATCCCGGATCCAAGTATTCAAGTGACGATCAAAAGATTGCGTTGGAAAGAGAAGTCATAAGCCGCCTCCAAAACTTACCTGGCGTCGTTGGAGTAGGTACGGCAAGGGATTTACCTGTCGGCGGGGTAGGCTCGACGCAGATAGGATTTGTGGCCAGGCCAAGTCTCGGCGTAAATAACGAGGTAGGGCACCAAGTGGTGAGCGCAGGCTATTTATTATCTGTTCTGAAAACCACATTATTGAAGGGCCGCTATATCAATGAGAATGACAACGCCAATGCGCCTCTTGTTGCGATCATCAACCAGACTTTGGCGCGGCGGTATTTTCCGGATGGAGACCCGCTGGACAAGCAATTTTACTATCATGCGCATGACATAAAACGAGAGGCATCGCAGCCTCCGATACAGATTGTGGGCGTTATCGCGGACATGAAAGACTACGCGCTAGATTCGAAAACAACGCCCGTCATCTATACGCCTTTCGAGCAATGGACCCAACCATATAGCATCGTGGTTCGGACATCGCAACAAGCCGCGTCTGTGCTGCCGTCGCTGATTGCCACCATTCACAAAATTGACCATGCAATTTTGACCGGTAGCGGCGCCACTATGCCTGAAATAATCCAGGACTCATCGGCAGCTTACTGGCATCGCGCTTCGGCATGGCTGGCAGGGGGCTTTGCTGTACTCGCGCTGGTACTGAGCGTCGTTGGCCTTTACGGCGTTATCGCTTATTCCGTTAGCCAGAGAACTCGCGAAATCGGCATTCGCATGGCACTGGGTGCGCAGCGAAGTTCTGTATACCGACTCATTCTGAAGGAAGCTGGCTGGTTGACCCTCTTCGGAATTCTTCTCGGTTTGGCATGCTCGGTAGTCACTGCCACACTCATGCATGGGCTCCTTTTCGGCGTTCAGCCCTGGGATGTGTCCACGCTAGGTGTTGTAGCCGGAACGCTTGCGGCTTCGGCATTGCTGGCGAGCTATATTCCCGCGCGGCGCGCCACGCGCGTCGACCCCATGGTCGCCCTCCGTTACGAATAATGCCTATCGCGTAGCTCACCTCCCGTCGGTAGATTCGAGCCGTACGACGCTGCACGAAAACTTCGAAGGTTGTAGCGCGCAACGGCCTTCCCTATACTCAAGACTAACCTTGAATCGCGGGTGAGGCGCATCCGAATCATGCAAAACAGGCAAGCTGCGCGATATGCCCGCTGGTCCGCCGGCGCCGCCATCACGATAGCGTTGGCGGTGGCGGCGGTGTTCGTGCATGGCCGCCTGGCCAATCGCGCCGCCCGGAAGAATTTGCCGCCGTCCGTGCCGGCGAGCGTACAGCAGCAGTCCGCGGACTTCACATTTTCGAAGCAACTTAAAAACCACACGCTCTTTACTCTGCACGCCTCGCAGGCGACCGAGTTCAAAGATAAGAATCGCAGTCTGCTCGAAAACGTCGCGATCGCGATTTATGGCCCGGAAGGAAAGAGAAACGATTCGGTTCGCGCCAACGAATGCAGTTACGAGCCGACCACCGGAAGCATACGTTGCCAGGGCACGGTCCAGATTGATTTGCGCAACGCGGCAAAAAATCCCGCCGCCAATTCCGGCTCCGGCGGGATGCACTTCGAAACCAGCGATATTCTTTTCGATCGCGATAGCGGCAAAGTCTCCAGCAAAAATAGCGTTACGCTGCGGTTCCCCGGCGGCGCGGGACAGGCCACGGGCGTCCTTTACGATCCGCAGACCGAAGATGCGCGGCTCCAAAATAATGTGCAGTTGACGGTGACGCCGCCCGCAAATTCTGGCGCGATTCCGGCAAACGTGACCGGCAGCGCGCTCGAATTTAGCAGGAGCGATAGCACGTTGCGGCTTTTCGGCCCTGTTCGCGCCCAACAAGGACAGCGCATTTTGTTCGCGAGCGCCCTCGAAATCGATTTGGATGCGCAGATGCATCCGCGCCTCGCGATCGCCAGCGGTCACCCGGAGATGACGGCCAAAGACCCGCGCGGAAACACGTCTCTCGTGGCGAATCAGATGGAAGCGTCGTTTGCAGACGGCGCGATCGATAAAATTGCCGCGGATGGAAATGTACGTGGAAATGCGCGCTCGCGCGGAGGCGAAGATCATATTTCTGCCGAACATGTTGATCTCATGATGGCTGCGAAGGATGGCAGCCGCCAGCCGCGACAGATGCTTGCTCGCGGCAACGTTCAAGTCGCAATGCAAAAGGGCGTGGCGAAGCGAAATCTGCGCACAGCCGCATTGCGAATTGATTTTGTTCCGGAAGTTGGGCGCCGCAGCGTGCGCGTTGCAAACGCACAGACGCTCACGGCGGGAGAAGTCATCACGACCAAGCCAGGAGAATCGGACACGATCAGCGGCGGCGAATTAATCGCGGATTTCGACGCGCAAAGCCGATTAACCCAGCTTCGCGGCGCTTCCGGCGTAAAAGTCATTCATCAGTCAGGTTCCGGCGCGTCGCGAGCCACCACGGCGCAAAATCTGACGGCTAGCTTCGACGCCGGCGGCGACTGGGAAACGATCGAAGAAAGCGGCGGCGTGAAATTCCAGCAAGCCAGCCGAACGGGACAAGCAAATCAGGCGCGTATGCTGCGTTCGGCGAATCAGATTACGCTGACCGGCGCGGCTTCTGTCGCGGATTCGACGTCGCGTTCTTCGGCCGAGCAAATCGAAATCAACCAGAAAACCGGACAAGTTCACGCGGCTGGAAATGTGATTACCACGTATTTTGGGAACAGGAAAAAACCCGGCGCCCCGGAAGCGAATATTTCGGCGGATCAAATGAATGGCTCCAGCGCAACGAACCACGCTGTCTTTTCAGGGCATGCGCGATTCTGGCAGGGAAACGACGTTCTCCAGGCCGACACGATCGAATTCTGGCGTGACCAGAACCGCGCCGAGGCACGCGGCAATGTCGTGGGCGCTTTCCCGGAGCCGCTTCCCTCGGCATCTAAAGCGAAATCGAAAGCCGACGCGCCTACTGTCTGGCAGGTGCGCGCACCGAAAGCGGATTACAACGACGACGCCGGAAAAGGCGACGGGACAATCAAATTAATCGGCGGCGTAGCGGCTCAATCCTCCGAAGGCTCAATTTCCAGCCAGACTCTAACTCTTTTCCTTTCAGCGGCAAGCAATCGGCAGCAAAAATTGGACCGCGCAGTCGCCCTGGGCAATGTCCGCATCGAACAAAATGGCCGCATTGGCACTGCCGAACGGGGCGAATACATCGCAAGTGACGGCAAATTCACGCTTTCCGGTGGCAAACCGGCGCTTTCTGACGGTTCTGGAAACACTACAACGGGCCGTGAATTGACCTTCTTTTTAGCGAGTGATACGATTCTTGTGGATTCGCAAAAAGGCCCGCGAACTATCACCAAGCACCGGGTTGAGAAATGAACTGGCATGTTGAAGCTCCAAGCCGCGGAGTTGAGCAAGAGCTATCGAGGCCGGAAGGTCGTCGATAATGTCAGTTTGGAAATTCAACAGGGCGAAGTGGTTGGGCTACTCGGTCCCAACGGCGCAGGCAAGACCACCACGTTTTACATCCTGGTCGGCCTCGCGCGCCCCGATTTCGGGCGAGTTCTTTTGGACGGTGAGGACATCAGCGATCTTCCCATGTACCTGCGCGCGCGCAGCGGGATCAGCTACCTTCCCCAGGAACCCTCTGTCTTTCGCAAACTGACCGTCGAAGAAAACTTGCTCGCGGTGCTGGAAACGCTGCCCATCACGGCGGAGCAGCGGCGCGACCGCGTGGAGGAATTGCTGTCCCAGATGGGACTCGAAGGCGTGCGGCACAGCAAAGGCTACGTGTTGTCGGGCGGCGAGCGCCGCCGGCTCGAAATCGCCAGGTCTCTCGTGATGCAGCCGTCGTTTGTGCTGCTCGACGAGCCGTTTTCGGGAATCGATCCGCTGACTGTGATGGACTTGCAAAAAATCATCAACGACTTGAGCGCTGCCGGGATCGGCGCTCTTGTAACCGACCACAACGTCCGGGAAACTCTCGCCGTCACTACGCGGGCGTACATCATTCACGGTGGAAAAATTTTGAGCGCCGGCACGCCCGAACAGTTAAGCCAGGATCCTGAGGTGCGACGATTGTATTTGGGAGAGAATTTCCGTTTGAATTAACGCTATGAATTGGCTCCAGCCCAAATTAAATCTCCGGCTCGCGCAAAAGCAGGTCCTCACGCCGGGCCTCGTGCAGATGGTGAGCGTCCTCGCGCTCAATCGCCTCGAGCTGCGGGAAATGATCAATCAGGAGATCATGGAAAATCCCATGCTGGAAGTTCTGGGCGACGACGGCGTGGTCAGCGAGAATTACACCGACGAAACATTCGTGAAGGAAGAAACCGAAAAAGTCCCGGAAACGGAAGCCTCGAATCCCTTCGATGAATTCGACATCAGCTCGTTCTTCACGAAGTATCTCGACACGGGCGCGGCCAGTGGCGCCGGCAGCGAGCGCGAAGAAACGGAAAAGCCCGGTTTCGATAAATTTTTGTCTTCCCCACAAAATCTCGCCGATCATTTGCTTTGGCAACTCAGCGTAAGCATTTGCAGCGAGCAGGTTCAGAAAGCCGCCGAAGTAATTATCGGCAACCTGGATGAAAACGGCTATTTGATGGCCACTCTCGAGGAAATCGGCCAGTCGGACGGCTATACGGCGGATGACGTGGAGGAGGCTCTTGCCGTTGTGCAGGAATTTGATCCACCCGGCGTGGGCGCGCGCGACTTGAAAGAATGCCTCCTCCTGCAATTGAAATTGATCGATCCGCAAAACACCCTGGCGCAGCAAATCATTTCCGACCACCTGAAAATGCTGCAAAACAATCAGCTCAAGGAAATCGCGCGAGCGCTGAACCGCCCCATCGAGGCCGTCAAGCGCGCGGTCGACATTGTGAAGAAACTCGACCCGCGGCCGGGCCTGCGTTACAACAAAATCGAGCCGCGGCTGGTCGAGCCGGACATCGCGTTTCGAAAAGTGGACGGCGAATGGCAGGCGTTTTTGAACGATGACGACTTGCCCCAACTGCGTTTGAGCCCCGTATATCGGCGCCTGCTGGCGCGCGACGCCGCGGACCGCGACGTGCGCAATTACGTCAAGGAACGCTTCACCGCGGCCGTGCAATTGATGAAAAATATCGAACAGCGCAAGCACACCATCGTTCGCGTCTGCCAATCGATTCTGCGCCGCCAAAAGGATTTTCTGGAATACGGAATCGATCATCTGAAGCCCATGATGATCAAAGAAGTGGCCGAGGAAGTCGGTGTGCACCCCTCCACGGTCAGCCGCGCCGTGGCAAACAAATATGCGCACACGCCGCAGGGCGTTTACGAGTTGCGGTATTTTTTCTCGGAGTCTGTGAACGGCCCGCAGGGCGGCGACATGTCGCTGCTTTCCCTGAAGCGGCTGGTCAAAAAAATGATCGAAGAAGAGGACGCGACACACCCGCTCACCGACGAGCAGATTGCGAAACAGTTGGACGTCGAGGGCATTCACGTCACGCGCCGCACCGTGGCGAAATACAGGGAAGACCTGCGCATTCCCAGTACGCACCAGCGCCGGCAGAAGGGCTAACGGGCAGCCTCCCGTGGCGCCGCGCCATACTCAGCAAAATCGCCAGTTGGTCATCCTCACGGGCCTTTCCGGCTCGGGCAAAGGCTCCGTTCTCCGCACTTTCGAGGATTTGGGTTTCTACTGCGTCGATAATCTTCCTGTTTCCTTCATTCCATCCTTTGCCGAATTGTACATGGAAGGCGGCGGCGATTTCGAGCGCGCCGCCTTGCTGGTCGACGCGCGCGAAGGCGCACAGTTGAAGCGTTTGCCGGAAGTTTACCGACGGCTGCGCCGCGAATATCCGGCCACGCTCGTTTTTATCGAGGCCAGCGACGAGGCCCTCGGCCGGCGCTTCAGCGAAACGCGGCGGCCTCATCCGATGGGCGGCGAGTTTTCGATTCTCGAAGGCATACGCGCCGAACGAAAACAGATGGCGGCCATTCGCGCGCTCGCCGACGTGGTGATCGACACGACGAAATTCACGGTGCATGAGTTGCGCGACTTCATCACCGAGCGTTTTCAGAAAGCCGGCCGCAGGCCACTTCTCGTATCGCTGGTGAGCTTTGGTTATCGTTTTGGTTTGCCTTCTGACGCTGATCTTGTCTTCGACGTGCGTTTTTTGCCGAATCCGCATTTTATTCCGAAGTTGCGTCCCTACAGCGGCAAAAATGCGCGTGTCGCGAAATACATTCGCTCATTCAAGCAAACGGGACAATTTTTGCGGCGCATTGAAGGGCTGCTCGAATATCTAATCCCGCATTACATCCGCGAAGGCAAAAGCTACTTGACCATCGCGTTCGGCTGCACCGGAGGGCGGCACCGCTCTGTGATGATGGCGGAGGCCGTCGGCAAGGCGCTCGCAGAGCGCGGCTACACGGTTAAACTCGAGCACCGTGACCTCGACCGCTCCGGCTCATGACTTTTCCGCGCCTCTGCTCTGGCGCGAATATTTTGCCTCCTGTAAAGTGGAACGCATAAGGGTGTGCAGCGAGTGAGAGTTCCTCCAGAAATTCACGGCCTTTTCCGTTTCGTGCGGCCATACCGCTGGCGGCTGATTCTGGGCGTCGCATTGCTCGCCGTCGTGGGCATTTGCGAAGGCTTGGTCGCGCTGATGATTATTCCTGCGGTGGACCAGATCCTCAATCCGCACAGCACCGCCGAGAAAGTGAAACTGATCACCCTCCCGCACAGTCATCACGTGATTTATCTCAATTCCTTTCTGCCCTCGGGCATTCACTGGGTATGGACCGTCTTCGCGCTCTCTCTTGTGTTTTTATTTTTTGCCAAGGCCATTGCCGAGTTCTTCGGTAACACCTTGATTCAGTACGCGGGCCATGCCGCCGTCACGGATTTGCGCAATCAGGTTTACGACAAACTCGTGCGCCAGCCGATCGGATTCTTTCAGCACAATCCCACGGGCCGCGTGATGTCCGCCGCGATCAGTGACGTTGACCAGGTCCGCAGCGCTCTTTCCGAGCATCTGGCCGATTTTTTCCAGCAGGCATTCGCGCTTGCCGCGTTTGTGTGTGTGCTGCTTTGGTTGAATTGGAGGCTCGCCCTGGGCTCGGCCGTGATTATTCCGCTTGTCGTGTACCCCGTCGGCAGGCTCGGACGTCGAATCCGCCGCTCCGTGCAGAGCAGCCGGTCACGTGTTGCGGACTTGAGCGAAATTTTGCAGGAAACAGTCAGCGGCAATCGCGTCGTTAAAGCATTCGGCATGGAGAATTTCGAAATCCGGAAATTCCGCGGCACGGCGCGCCGCCTTCTGCGCGAAAACATGCGTTGGGTCAAAGCCTACGTCATCACGTCGCCGATGATGGATTTACTCGGCGCTGTGGTTTTCGCCGTGCTGCTGCTCTATTCGCGCGACGAAATCCGCCGCGGGCTAATGACTGGAGGCATGGTCATCAGCTTTATTTATTCGCTGTTTCGCGCCTATGAGCCGATCAAGCGCCTCGGCAGTTTGTATCACCAATTCCAACTCGCCGTGGGAGCCTCCACTCAAGTCCTCGGTTTCCTCGCGCTCCGGGAAGAGATTGCAGACGAGCCGGGGAAAATTGTTGCTGCGCGTTTTTCGTCGGCGGTGAATTTCCAAAACGTCGGATTCGCGTACGAGAATGGTCCTCTCATTCTCCACGACATCAACCTGAAAGTGCCGGCGGGCAGCGTGGTGGCCATCGTGGGCTCCAGCGGCGCGGGCAAGACGACGCTCGTGAATTTATTGCCGCGCTTCCACAATCCCACACTCGGAACGCTGCGGCTCGACGGAAACGACGTTTGCGAAGTCAACCTGCGCTCGTTGCGCGAACAGATGGCCATCGTCACGCAGGAGACGATTCTCTTCAACGACACGGTGTGGAATAATTTGTGCTACGGCCGTCCGGATTTGCCCCAGGCGCGCGTTGTGGATGCCGCAAAAGCAGCCCTGGCGCATGAATTCATCACGCAACTGCCGCAAGGCTATCACACCCAAATCGGCGACCGCGGCCAGCGCCTCTCCGGCGGCCAACGGCAGCGAATTGCCATCGCGCGCGCCCTGCTGAAAGACGCTCCCATTTTAATTCTCGACGAGGCGACCTCGGAGCTCGATTCCGAATCGGAGATGCTGGTCCAGCGCGCTCTAAACAATCTGATGGAGAATCGCACCGTTTTCGTGATTGCGCACCGCCTCTCTACCGTGCGTCGCGCGGACATGATCGTCGTCCTCGAAGAGGGCACCGTCCGCGAACGCGGCACTCATGAAGAATTGTTGGCGCACGCCGGAGCCTACGCGCGGCTCTACAATCTTCAGTTTCAAGAAATCGAGCCACCATTGCCGGCTGGACCCGTGTAGGATGGCTGACCCTGTGCTCAAGCCATCGCCACTCAAATCACCGGCATCCGGATCGCCGGTTCCCAAATCCGCGGTCATCAAATCAATGACGGGCTACGCACAAGCTCGCGTCGAGCAAGACGGCTGGGCCGTGCAGTTGAGTCTCCGCGGCGTCAATCACCGCTTCCTCGATTTGCGCATACGCACACCCGAGGGCTGGGACGCCCTCGAGACTGAAATCCGCCATATCGCGCGTAAGCACGTGCGCCGCGGGCATTTGGACGTGACGTTGCACGTCGAAGCCGCGAATAGTCACTCGATCTCCATCAATCGGGAAGTGGCCGCGGAATATTTGAAGGCCGCGAAATCTCTCGGTGAACAATTTGGAGTGAAATCGGATCCCGACCTCGCGGCGATTCTGCGTTTGCCCGGCGTGACGTCGTCAGGCTCCCCGGCCGAAGATGAAATCGAAAAGCTAATCGTGCTGGTTCGCGCCTGTTTGACGCAGGCAATCGGCCGTCTGGACCAGATGAAGCAGGTCGAAGGCCATGCGCTTCACGATGAGTTGTCGCAAAGATTGGCAACCGTCGCTGAGCACGCGAAACGAATTGAAGTTCTCGCCACGCGCGCGCGTCCCGCCTATGCGAAGCGCCTCGAAGCCCGCCTCAAGGAATTGCTCGTCAATTTCCCACTCGATCCCGCGCGTTTGGCGCAGGAAGCCGCGTTTGCCGCCGAGCACAGCGACACCACGGAAGAGTTGGCGCGATTGCGCAGCCACGTGCAGCAATTTCGCGAATTGCTGGACGCGGGCGGCGAAGTCGGCAAGAAACTCGATTTCCTCTTGCAGGAAATGCAGCGCGAAACGAACACATTGTTGTCGAAAACAAATGGAATCGATGCCGATGGACTCGAAATCACGCGATTGGGCCTCGAATTGAAATCCGAAATCGAAAAACTTCGCGAACAAGTGCAGAACATCGAATAACGATGGCTGAATCTCATGAACCGCTCGTCTTAATCGTTTCCGGGCCTTCCGGCTCCGGCAAATCGACGCTCGTGAAAAAGTTACTCGAATTGCCCGGCACGATGCTTTCGATTTCAGCCACCACGCGTCCTCCGCGTGCGGGTGAAAAGGACGGCAAATGGTATCATTTCGTGGAGGAAGACGAATTTCGAAAAATGGCCGCCCGCGGCGAATTTCTGGAACATGCCTGCGTGTTCGGCAAGCACAGTTACGGCACGCCGAAAAAATGGCTCGACGAAGCGCGCGCGCAAAAGAACGATCTGGTGCTTGAAATCGACGTGCAAGGCGCCGTGCAAGTGCGAAAGAAAGTCCCCGAATCCGTGGCGATTTTCATTGTGCCGCCGTCACGCGAGGAATTGGAAAAGCGCATTCGCGCGCGCGGCCAGGACAACGACGAGGAAATCGGCCGCCGTCTCGAACGCGCCCGCTTGGAAATGGAGCACTACGTGGATTACGATTACGTGGTCATCAATGAGAACCTGGAACAGGCGGGCGACGCCGTGCGCGCGATTGCGCTCGGCGCGCGTTGCCGGACTCGACAGAACCGCGAACGCGTTCAGAGAATTTTGAAATCCTTTGGAGGATAATCTATTCATGGCGGTTTCCACTCAACCACCAGACAGCAGATTTTCGTACGTCGTTCTTGTAGCGCGCCGCGCCCGGCAGCTTATGGCCGGAGGCCGCCCGTTGATCGATAATCCGAAGAACAACAAATACACCCGCGTCGCCGAAGAGGAACTGCAGCGGGGAATGCTCGAATACGAGCTTTCCGAAGCCTTCGACGGCGCGGAAGACAAAGACGGTAAGAAAAAGAAGTCGTAGCATTTACTGCGGAGACTGATGCGCATCGCATTGGGAGTTTCGGGAGGAGTGGCCGCCTATAAGGCCGCGGAGCTGGTCCGCCGCCTGCAGCAAGAGAAGCTCGATGTGCAGGTCGTGATGACGCGCGGCGCCCAGGAATTTATCACACCGCTCACTTTCGCCGCGCTCACGGGCAACAAAGTCATCACCAGACTTTTCGGCGAAAAGGAAACCCCCGCGAACGTCGAAAGCGCTATCGAGCACATCGCCGTCGCGCAGCGAATCGATCTGCTTGTTGTCGCGCCGGCGACCGCCGACATCCTCGCCAAGCTCGCGAATGGCATCGCCGACGATTTTCTGACTACGCTGTACCTCGCAACCAAGGCTCCCGTAATCGTTGCGCCCGCGATGAACGTGAATATGTGGGAGCATCCGGCCACCCAGAAAAATATCGAGACGCTGCGCGCGCGCGGCGTGCGCGTTGTGCAGCCCGACGAAGGCTATTTGGCCTGCGGCATGGTTGGGCCCGGACGCCTCGCCGGCACCGAAGCGATTGCCGGCGCCGTCTGCGAAGCGCTTGGCTTGCGCCATGACCTCGAAGGCCTGACGGTGCTCGTCACCGCCGGTCCCACGGTGGAGGATGTCGATCCCGTGCGCGTGCTCACGAATCGCTCGTCAGGGAAAATGGGATACGCTTTGGCGGATGCGGCGTCGCGCCGCGGCGCTCACGTGATTCTGGTCAGCGGCCCGACAGAACTGCGCGCGCCGGCTGAAATCGACTGGCTGCCCGTACGCTCAACCGAAGAGATGCATCGCACCGTGCGCGAACGCGCGAGCGCGGCCGACGTAGTCATCATGGCCGCTGCCGTGTCGGATTACCGGCCCGCTTCCCCTGAACAAAAAAAAATCAAGCGCGGCGCGGGAAAAATGATGCTCGAACTTGAACCCACCGCCGATATCCTGGCTGAACTCGGACGCAACAAGGGAACGAAAATTCTTGTTGGCTTTGCGGCGGAGACGGATCACCTCGCGGAAAACGCGCGCCACAAGCTCACCGCAAAAAGCGCAGACATCATTGTCGCCAACGACGTGACGCAGGAAGGCGCCGGGTTCGATGCCGAGACAAATATCGTGACGCTATTCTTCCGCGACAGCCGCGAAATCGCGCTGCCGAAAATGTCCAAATTCGATGTAGCCAACCGTATTCTTGATCACGTCGCCGAATTGCGGCTCGGCCGACCCGGAAAAGACCTGAAGTGACGCTCCCTACCGCAGGACGCCGATGAATCCCGAAGCCCGCGCGCGTGTCGAAGCGTGGCTCGGATATTTCAGCGACCTGGGGATTTCAAATTTCTGCCTCGATCGCGCCACAACCGCAGGCGAAGCCGCAAGCGTTCCCGTTGAGTCCGTCGCGGCGGCTCCTGCGCCGCTGCCTCGTCCAGTTCGCATGGTGCCTCCAGCGGTAATTCCAAATCCAACCCACGTCGTCTCGGTGCTGCCCGTGATAAAAAGCGCATCTCTTTTCGCTCCCAATGAACGCATCGAGGGCGACACCCTTAAGCGCATTCGCGAAGACATCGGCGCGGATTGCCGCCGCTGCAAACTCTGCGAGCAACGAAACAAAATTGTCTTCGGCGCCGGCCACCCGAAAGCCGAGCTTGTATTTGTCGGCGAAGGACCGGGGCACGACGAAGACGTTCAAGGCCTCCCCTTCGTCGGCCGCGCCGGGAAACTTTTGACGCAAATGATCGAGGCGATGGGTTTGCGCCGCGACGACGTTTACATCGCGAATGTCGTGAAATGCCGCCCGCCGCAAAATCGCGCGCCCGAGCCTGAGGAAATCGAAATCTGCTCGCCGTTTCTTTATCGCCAGCTCGCCGTGATTCGCCCAAAGGCTGTTGTGTGCCTCGGCGCGATTGCCTTTCAATCGCTCACGGGGACGAAGTCATCGATGTCCAGAATTCGCGGCCAGTGGCTCGAATTTCGCGGTATCCCGCTGCTCGCCACTTATCATCCCGCGTATCTTCTCCGCAATCCCAACGCGAAGGGCGACGTCTGGGAAGATTTAAAAAAAGTGATGGCCCATCTCGGCCTGAAGCTGCCCGCCAAACGCTGAAGCTTCTACCTCGAATTATCAGTGCACGCTCCCGCCGTGTTTCCGCCTGCCGGCGAAATGAAACCTCCTGTTACACTATTGCGCGCCGCGCGAGCTGCCGGGCTGGCCTGTTAGCGGCCTGCGTCGACGGCATCTTTATTCGATCGCGTTTCAGCGGTGCGGGAAATTTGCGGAGAGGACGATTGGGAAATTTTCTTAGCTCGGGAGTTCTCCTCGGACTTGCCGCGGCTCTCGGGTGGGGCGTCGCGGATTTCCTGGCGCGCTTTGCAACGCGCCGCGCCGGCGCGTACCGCACTCTTATGTATATGCAGCTCGCCGGTTTCCTGGCTCTCTCGGCGGGCATGGCCGCCACCGGTCACTTCGGCAAATTCTTTCCCAGCCACGTGGAACATCACGTCTGGGCTTGGGCGATTTGCGCAGGCCTCTTGAATGTAGGAAGCGCATTTTCGCTGTATCGCTCGTTTGAAATCGGCGTCCTCACCTTGGTCGCCCCGATCGCGGCCAGTTATCCGGTCCTCACGGTTCTTCTCTCGTTGTGGAGCGGCGAGCGCCTCACTTTGCCGCGCGCATTCGGTATTATCGCCGCCGTCGTCGGCGTCATGCTGGCTGTCGTATCATTTTCTTCTCCCCCGCCGGAATCCTCCGCTGAAGATCACCGGCGCCACGTTTTTCGCGGCGTCCCGTGGGCACTCGCGGCCGCGGTGGGATTCGGTTTGCTTTTTTGGGTTCTCGGATTTCACGTGATGCCCGTCTTCAGCGGCGCCGCGTCCGTGTGGATCGTCCGCATCACAACTTTCACCGTGCTTGCGCTCCTCGTGATTCCGGTGCGCCAGGACGCGAAACTCCCGGTGGGCTCGACGCTCTGGCTCATCGTCGCCGTCGGTGTCTTGGACACAGCCGCGTTCGTCGCCAATAATCTGGCGCTAAAAAATGAGCAAGTCGCGGTCGCCAGCGTTTTGTCTTCGCTCTATGGCGCAGTCACCGTTGTCCTCGCCGCGATTTTCCTGCGCGATAAACTTGAACGCACGCAGTGGGCCGGCATCGTCCTGATATTCTTGGGAATCGCTTTGGTCAGCGTATAGTCGCAATTCACAACAGCAAAGCACGGAATTCGTCCGGCAAAATCCTTAGGGCGGAGCGCGCGCTGTTTCCCGCGCCCCGCGCCTTGCTGCTACACTAGTTCGCCAACATGACTTCGCGGTATTGCGAAATTGCTCTTCCCGTCCCGCTTCGCTCCACGTTCACATATGCGATTCCGCAACATTTGAATGCCCCCGACCTTGTCGGCAGTCGCGTGGTCGTGCCATTTCGCAATCGCGCAATGGTCGGAGTCGTCGTCGCCCTCTCCGCAAATCCTCCCGAAGGCAAAAAGACGAAAGAAATCGTCGAACTACTTGATGCTGTTCCCGCGCTGCCGCCAAAATTGATCGACCTGGGAATATGGGTGAGCCGCTATTACGTCGCGCCGATTGGAGAGACTCTGCGCGCCATGCTGCCGCCGCTGGCCGAGTTGCGACAGGAACGCGAATACGAGCTGACGAATCACGGCCGGGAATTTCTCAAGGAAATGAAGGAGCGCGGGCCTGCTGATCCGGGCGAGTCGCTTGATCTCGCGATTCTCGAGCTCTTGCACGCTGGCGACAAGCCTGTGCCGTCCGCACGCTTGCGGCGAATTGGGGGCGGCGAAGCTGCGGCGGAGCGTCTGGTGCGGCGTGGATGCCTCGTCGCGCGCGAGCGCATACATCACAAACTCGAGCGCGCTCAGAAAATCGTCGCCTGGAATCCCGGGGCAACAGCGTCCAACGCGAAAGAAGAAAAAGTCCGCGAGATTCTGACGGCGATGCGCGGTCCGTTGCCTGTTCCGATTTTGCTGAAAGCCGGCGCTTCACGTGCAGTCGTCGCGCGCCTCGAAAAAGAAGGCAAGCTCACGTCTTGGGAGGAGCCGCTCGTCGCACACGCAGAAGCCGAATCGGCGGAAGACGCCTGGGAGACGGACTTCGTCCCGCCCGCGAATGTCCTGAATGCGCATCAAGGATCCGCGCTCGCGGCTGTCAGGGAGTGGCTTGACGAAAACAAATTTGTTACGAGCTTGCTGCACGGCGTCACGGGAAGCGGCAAAACGGAAGTCTATCTCGGTGCGGTCGAAGCCGCTCTGGCGCAATCGCACACCGCAATTGTTCTGGTGCCGGAAATTGCGCTGACGCTGTGGCTCAGCCGCTTGGTGCGCGCGCGATTCGGCGGCATCGTCGCGGTGCTGCATAGCGGCCTCGCCGACAACGAACGCTCGCGCGAATGGTGGCGCGTCCGTCGCGGCGAAGCGCGCGTCGTCGTCGGAACGCGCTCGGCGGTCTTCGCGCCACTTGAAAATGTCGGCCTCATCATCGTCGATGAGGAACAGGAGTCGAGTTACAAACAGGAAGAAACGCCGCGCTACAACGGCCGCGACGTCGCTATCGTTCGCGCGCGGCTCGAAGGCGCCGTTGCGCTGCTTGGCTCTGCAACGCCTTCGCTCGAATCTTTCCAAAACGCGCGCGCGGGAAAATATCGTCTCCTCGAGCTCGCCACGCGCGTCGAAGACCGGCCGCTCGCGTCCGTGAAGCTCGTCGACCTGCGCCAGGAATTCAAGCAGATGCATCGCTCCGCGCCTGTTTCGTCGTCGCTCCTCAAGGCAATCGGTGAACGTTTCGCTGCCGTCACGCAGGTGCTGATCCTCATCAATCGCCGCGGATATTCCTGGTACATCCTCTGCCGAAGCTGCGGCGCGGGAATCGAGTGCCAGAATTGCAGCATCGCGCTGTCGTATCACAAACGCCGAGCCCGCCTCGAATGCCATTACTGCGGATATTCCATCGCCGTGCCGAAGCTCTGCCCGAAATGCGACTCGGAATATTTATATTTTGTCGGCGATGGCGCGGAGCGCGTAGAGGAATATTTGCGCGAGCAATTTCCGAAGGCGCGCATCGCGCGGCTGGATCGCGATACGGTGCGGACGAAGCGCGAGTACCAAAAAGTCCTCGGTGCTTTTGCCCGCGGCGATTTGGATTTGCTCGTCGGCACGCAAATGGTCGCGAAAGGCCACGATTTCGAGCGCGTCACGCTCGTTGGCGTCGTGTCAGCGGACTTGGCGCTGGGGCGTCCGGACTTTCGCGCGGCGGAAAGAACGTTTCAACTTCTCACGCAAGTCGCCGGGCGCGCGGGCCGCGGCCGGTTCCCCGGCGAAGTGCTCATCGAAACGTATTATCCCGAGCACTACGCAATCCAGCATGCGGTCGACCAGGATTATTCCGCCTTCTTCGAGCGCGAAATTCATTTTCGGCGCATGATGCACTATCCGCCGTTCATTGCGCTTGCGAACGTGCTGATCCGCGACCGTAAAATCGAGAATGCCATTCGGTGGTCGCGCGCCATCGCCGTGCATTTTGATTCGCTGAAAATCGGAGACCTGAAAATCCTCGGGCCCGCGGCGGCCGTCCTCTCAAAATTGCGCCGCGAATATCGTTTCCAGATTTTGCTGAAAACGCCGAATCGCCGCTTGCTCGCGCAAGTCCTCGAAGGCTGTTTGTCCTATTGCGAAAAGAAGGGAATTCCCGACAACGCCATTATCGTCGACGTGGATCCGACGAGCCTGCTGTGAGTCTCCGGATATTCTGGTCAATGGATTTCCGTCAGGGCACGGCTCCAGCCGTGCCGCAAATCGAACAAAGTTAGTGCGGCTTCAGCCGCTGAGGTCGGTTGTCTAGCGCTTCTACGCACTCTCGGAGCCCCAGGGGTGCCCTCGGCAGAAATCAAGGATGCGGGATGCTGAGTGGTAGCGGCGTAAAGCACAGCAAAAAAATAATCAGCGCGACGATAGCCCACGCGCGGCGCCGCCGGTCGAGCGGAGTCCACCGGTCCATCAGCGCCGGATGACGGAAACCGAGAAACACCAGAAGCACGGCGAAGAAAATCCATCCATGCCAGAAAAAGATTCCCAAAGTAATCAGAACGACACCAAACGCCATCGAAATACGGCTGTGCCGGCCGCTCGCAACACTGTAAATGATATGCCCACCGTCGAGTTGCCCAATCGGCAGCAAATTCAGCGCCGTTGCGAATAATCCCACCCACGCCGCCAGCGCGATCGGACTGAACAGCATGTCGCTTACCCGCACGCCGGGATGAAAAATGGCAATGAACAATCTCATCAGCGGCGGGCTCCCAAAAATCACCAGCGCGCTGGATTGCACGCCCGGCACTACTTTTGAAAAATAAACGCCTGCCGCGAGAATGGGAACAGCAAGAATAAACCCCACCAGCGGTCCGGAAAATCCCACGTCGAATAACGCTTTGCGATTCAAAATTGGCGAGCGGATGCGAATGAACGCGCCGAACGTTCCGATCAGCGTCGGCGCAGGAATGAAATACGGGTAAGTGGCGTCAATTTTGTAATATCGGCAAGTGAAATAATGTCCCAGCTCGTGCGCCAGCAAAATTGCGATCAGCGTAAACGCAAAAGGAATTCCGGCGAGCAGCAAGCGCGGATGGATCAGAGCTTGCCACGTGGGAGCAAACGGATTCTCCATTCCCGAGAAGGGCGCGCGATTCTGCGCGAAGGAATCAGAAAATTCACGGCCCACGGCCAGTGTCGAAATCAGCGTCAGAATAAACAGAACAAGCGCGAG
>JBOGNJ010000219.1:0-16089 GCA_050746905.1 Candidatus Acidiferrales bacterium | reverse complement strand
ACGCCAATCACGAAGGGGATAATTCCGAGCACCGCGGCTTCGGCAGCGTCCGGCTCCCAGCGCGAGAGCATGAGGAACGTCAAGGAATAGCCAATGGCCGCGGCAATCAGCAGAATTCCCGACCGGCGCGACACGGCCGAAGGCGGCAGATCCGACTCGAATGGCACAGTGACGCCGCGCGAAATGGCCGCGAGCCTCTCGTCGCTGCGGAACTTGCGTGCCCGCTGCCACGCCCAAGCCCACACCGCGGCGATGGGGAATCCGAGCGCCAGCACCACAGCTGCAAATCCAATCATATTGTCGGGCATTTTGTTTCTCCTCTCGATGCACGGGCTGGATGTTGCCGCGCTCGACGTCATTTGCAAGCAAGTTACGTACAATGTCGAAGCCGCTTGCGACCATAGATACGCAGGGAGGTCAAAAAATGTTCCGGAGAACCACCTGGATGCGCGGGAGGCTATTTTGGAACGTCAGGAGCCTGCGTGGCCGGTGCCGATGTGCATTTCGTCGAGCATTTTCAGCGCTGCGGGTGCATGCAGACGCACACGGTAATCGTCAGTCAGGTTACGCCAGCGAACGATGCCATCCGGATCAATCAGGAATTCCGCGGGCCGCGCGATGTCCGCGCCCTTGATGCCGCCGTGAGGATGCAGCAAATCCCATTTGCGAATGACTTCGAGCTTCGTGTCGCAAAGGATGGGAAACGTGTAGCCTTGCTTTTCGCTCAGCTTTTGCGTCGTTTCGGGAGGATCAACGCTGACGGCCACCACGCGCACGCCTCGTGCCGTGAACTTGTCCAGGTCCTGCTGGAAACTCCGCAACTCGGAGTTGCAGTACGGTCACCAATAGCCGCGGTAGAAAATCAAAAGCACCCAGCTTCCATCCTTTTGGGAGGTCGCGCCGCTCGCGACCTGGCGCGACGAAAGCAGGTCGTAGAGGCGCACCGCTTTGCCGGTCGAATCGGGCAGAGTAAAATCCGGCGCCTTTTCTCCCACTTTTGGCGCATTTTTCGAAGGTGGCAACTGCGCGCGCACAATTCCAGGCGGAATCGCGATCAATCCGCAGAGCAATAGCAGTTTTAGTGGAGTTTTCAGGGCCACGTCTCCCGTCACCGGCCAGCGAATCAGCCATCGAAAGATTCTCACGCCGCGGCGAAATCGGCAAGAAGATGTTCCGCGGTAATTTATGGGATTGGGTGGACTTGCATGGATTCGTCGACGGCGAAGCTGGGACACCCCGGCGTCGCTGCCGCGTCGCAGCGCGCAGTCACCGTGAAGCCGCCGGAACTGGTTTCGGCCGAGTACGTGTAGCCAGCGCGTCCCGATTTTTTCACGGCGAGCGCCCCGCTCGAATATAGCTCGTCGAGCGACGCATACGAATTGTGGCTGGTCCAGTAAATCCGCTCCGCTTGCGCAATCGAAAGCAAATCACTTTGCACGCCGACCGTGGAAATTGCCTGCGCGGGAGCAGCGGGCGCGCCGCTCGATTGAGTTTTTGAAACGAAATACCAATAGCCGAGCACCACGATCACAGCCGTGATTAACAATCCCAGCAGGCCTCGCATAATTGCTCCCTTTCTAAGTGTCAGCCTGAACGGCTAACGTTTACGTTATCCCTTAATTATCGTTCTGCTGGCGCCGGCCTGCGCCGGATTCGATTGCGAATGTGTCGCTAACTGAACATTTATTGAGAGGCCGGGACGTTCAAGGGTCTGGGGTGCAGAGCCCCTGCGGGCCGGGCGGCGCTTGTCCCTCTGATTCGCTGTGATATCATCCCGCTACTTAACGCCAATGAAACGGATAGTCATGCGCGCAGGGTTGCTGGGGATTTTTTTCTGCCTCGTGTGGCCTGCTTCGGCCCGCGCGGGCGACGTCGTAGTGCTCACATATGCCGGGCCGATCAATGCCATCAGTGCCGAATATATTTCGCGCGGCATCGCGGAAGCGGAATCGCGCCATGCGTCAGCATTAATTTTGCAACTCGACACGCCGGGCGGCCTCGATTCGGCGATGCGCAAAATCGTGCAGGCGGAAATGAACGCGCGCGTGCCGGTGATTGTTTTTGTCGCGCCGCGTGGCGCTCGCGCCGCCTCGGCGGGCTGCTTCATTGTGCTTGCCGCCGACGTTGCCGCCATGGCTCCCGGCACAAACATCGGTGCGGCGCATCCCATTCTTCTGTCGGGCGGCATTGTCTCCGAGAAAATTGTGAACGACGCAGCCGCGTACGCGCGCTCCATCGCCGCCGCGCGGCATCGCAACGTCGAATGGGCCGAGAAATCGGTGCGCGAAAGCGTTTCATTGGCTGAACCCGAAGCGTTGCAGCAAGGCGTGATCGATCTGGCCGCGAATGACGTGGCTGATCTGCTGCGAGAACTCAACGGCCGCGTGGTGCACACGGCCAATGGCGACCTGACGCTTTCGCTCGCCGGCGCAACGCAAATCGCCGTTAACTTGAACTGGAGCGAAGAAGTCCTGAGCACGCTGGCGGACCCGACGGTCGCGTATCTGCTGCTTCTTTTGGGCATTCTGGCCATCGTGGTGGAGCTTTTCGCGCCTCATGGTTTCGTCACCGGCTCGCTCGGAGCTGTTGCGGTGCTTCTCGCGCTCTTCGGGCTGACCAATCTTCCCGTGCATCTCACGGGCCTCCTGCTTCTAGTCGTCGGCATGTCGCTGCTGGGGCTCGAGCTGAAAATCACCTCGCACGGAGCGCTGACCGCCGCGGGATTGGTCGCTTTCATTTTTGGCTCGTTGTTTCTGTTCCCGCGAGCCGCCGGTTACGCGATATCGCCGTGGGCGATTGGAATCGCGGCGCTGCTGTGGGTGGTGATGCTGGTTTTCGTAGTGCGTGTGGCGCTTAAAGGGCGTCACGCGCCGGCGCTGACGGGCGTGCAACGCGTGGTCGGCAGCGTGGGCGTGGCGAAGACGGACTTGGCGCCCAAGGGCGTGGTGCTCGTGAATGGCGAGGATTGGGATGCGAGCGCCGACCCCGCGCCCATCGCTCGCGGTGAAAAAATCGCCGTGCTCGAAATTCAGGGATTGACGTTGCGCGTTCGCAAGCTCGCATAAGTTTTCGCTTTTCCAAAAATTCAGGAGGCTCGCATGACCGGCTGGATCGTTCTGATTATCGTGGTCGTGATTTTGTTGATCGCGCTGAAATTCATCACGGACATGATCAAAATCGTCAAGGAATATGAGCGCCTGGTGGTCTTTCGTTTCGGTCGCTGCATCGGCCAGAAAGGCCCGGGAATCATTTTCCTGATTCCCATCCTCGATAAAGCGATCTGGGTGGACCTGCGCGAGCGATATTTGGAGGTACCGCGCCAGACGTGCATCACCAAAGACAACGCCTCCATCTCCATCGACTTCCTGGTGTACTGGAAAGTGAGCGACCCGACACAGAGCGTGGTGCAGGTGCAGGATTTCGGCGGCGCCACGCGCGGGATTGCGATGACGACGCTGCGCGCCGTTGTGGGCGACTTAATTTTGGATGATGTGCTGGCCAAGCGCGAGGAGATCAACAATGTGCTGCGCGGGAAGCTCGATGAGGTCACGTCGCGCTGGGGCGGGAAAATCACGTCCGTCGAAATCCGCGAAATCGAGCCGCCGAAGGACGTGCAGGACGCCATGACCAAGCAAATGAGCGCGGAGCGCAGCCGCCGCGCGGTGGTCACCGCGGCCGAAGGCGACCGCCAGGCCAAAATCACCATTGCGGACGGCGAAAGGCAGGCGACCGTGCTGCGCGCGGAGGGCGACAAGCAATCGGCGATTCTGCGCGCGGAAGGCTACGCGCTGGCGCTCGACAAAATCTTTCAAATCGCGAAGACTCTCGATCTCAATACAATGGGCTTGCAGTATCTGGACACGCTGAAAACCCTGGGAAACGGTCCAGCCACGAAATTCATTTTTCCGATGGAGTTCGCCAGCTTCCTGAAGCCGATTCTGAATATCGCACCGGCGCCGCCGGCGACGCAAAAGTAGCGCCCTCGCCCGTCGTCCAACGGTGCGAGCGATGCGGCCATCGCGCATCTCGCAGGCGTGCATCCTGCTACCCGCGTTTGACATCAAATCCGACGCCACATACGATAAGGGGCCGCGAAAACGGGCGCGTCTGAGACGAGCCGCGTAGCATTGTCACGCAAATTGCCACGCATATCGTCCCGCATAAGGGAGAATCGAATCATGAAACGAATTCCGCGCATCAAGGCCCTGCTCTTGTCCCTGGTCTGCGTCTTGGCGCTCGCCTTCCAGGCAGCCGCACAAAAAAAGCCCGTGCCACCCGCTCATGCGCGCCGGGCAGTTGCCGAAAATGGCGCTGTGCGCCCGCCGCAGCTCGCGATTCAGACACATACGCTGCCGAACGGCCTGACCATCGAAATGGTCCAGGATCACCACGTTCCCGTGGTGAATTTGCAGGTTTGGTATCACGTGGGATCGAAGGACGAAAAGCCCGGCAAAACCGGTTTTGCTCACCTGTTCGAGCACCTGATGTTCAAAGGTTCGGCGCACGTGGGCCCCGACGAACATTCGCGCATCGTCGAAGCGATCGGCGGTTTCGACAACGCTTACACGAACGACGACGTGACGGTTTTTTGGGAAACCTTCCCGAGCAATTATCTCGACCGCGTTCTGTGGCTCGAAGCCGATCGCATGGGCAGCCTGAATGTCGACGACGCGAATTTCAAGTCGGAACGCGAAGTGGTGAAAGAAGAACGCCGCTTGCGCGTGGATAATTCGCCGTACGGACGCGCGCAAGAAGATCTTTACGCTGCCGCATTCACCGTTCACCCGTACCATCACACCACTATCGGCAGCATTGCGGACCTCGACAACGCCACCGTCGAGGATGTACGCGCTTTTCACGATACTTACTATCGTCCTAACAATGCGACGCTGGTGATTGTGGGCGATTTTGCCCCGGCGGAAGCGCTTGCCTGGGCCGAGAAATATTTCGACGGCATTCCGCGCTCGCCGCATCCGATTCCGCGCGTCAGCATTAAAGAGCCGCCACAGACCGAAAAGCGCAGCGTGACAAAATCGTATCCCGGCGTTCCGCTTCCCGCGGTGATCGAAGGATTCAAAATGCCCGCGCAGTTCACGCCCGATTCCTATCCCTTGAATCTGGCTTCGAATATTCTTGCGGGTGGGGAGAGCAGCCTGCTCTATCAGGCGCTCGTATATAAGGAGCGCATCGCGCTGCAATCCGTCGGATTCGGCAATTTCACCGAGGACCCCAATCTTTTCTGGGTATTGGCCGTGATGGACCCCGGCCACACAGCCGAGGAAGGCGAGAAGGCTCTGGACGCTGTTCTGGCGCAAGTGAAGACGCAACCCGTCTCGTCCAGCCAGCTCGAGAAAGCGAAGAACCAGCAGATTTCCGCGTTCATTCTGGGGCGCGAAACCGATCAGGAAAAAGCGGACGCCGTCGGCGAAGCATCCGTCATCGGCAAGAATCCAAATCTGGTCAATACGGGACTCGCCCGCTACGAAGCCGTCACCGCCGCCGCGATTCAGCATGCTGCCGACGAGTACTTCGTCCCGCAGCATGAAACGCTGCTCTTTTATCTTCCGGAAAAGCAAGCCAAGCCGGCGGAAGGGAGCAAGCAATGAGCCGCCGCAACTTTGGGAAGGTAAAAGGGATGAATTTCAGCGTGCGCGGATTTTCAGTGGCGGCAATCTTGTTTTTCGGCCTGGGACTGGCGGCGCGGGCGCAGACTCCAGCGCAAACGCAGACGCAAGCGGCGCAACAATCCGCCACGCAGGAGAATCAACACGGCACGGGCGTCGTTCCCCCTGGAGTGAAACTGGCATCGCAAATGCCGGCAGGGCAGCCGACGCGCGTATTTCATTTTCCGCACGCGGCCACGCAAACGCTTCCAAACGGCCTGCGCGTTTTTGTCGTGACGGATCACCGTCAGCCCGCCGTCGCGGTCCGCCTCGTATTAATGTCCGCGGGCGCAATTCATGATCCCGCGGGAACGCCGGGAATCGCGTCAATGACTGCGGGGATGCTGACGCAAGGAACCGCGAAGCGTTCGGCGCAGCAATTCGCGGAAGCAATTGACTTCGTCGGCGGCCACATCGATGCGGGCGCGGGCGACGATGCCACGGGCGTATCCCTCACGGTCGTATCGCGCGATCTGGACCTGGGCATGGACCTTTTATCGGACGCTGTTCTGCATCCCGCGTTCGCGCAGGAAGAGCTCGAGCGCCAGCGCCAGCAAACCCTTTCCGCTCTGCGCGTGAATTACAGTGACCCCAGCTTCCTCGCTTCCGCGGTTTTCGATCGCAAGGTTTACGGCGCCTCGCCGTATGGGTTGCCGGGTGACGGCACACCGGAAACCGTCGCGAAAATTACACGCGACGACTTGATCAAATTCCACGACGCCGATTACGCTCCCAACGATGCGCTGATCGCTTTTTCTGGCGACGTCACGCCGGAGCAGGCATTTGCCCTGGCGGAAAAGTATTTCGGCTCATGGGAGAAAAAGGAAATCCCGCAAGAAGAAGCCGCCGCGCCAACGCCCACCACAGGGCTGCACTTCATCGTCATCGACAAACCCGACGCGGTGCAGACGCAGATTCGCGTGGGCAAACTGGGCATTCGCAGAAACAATCCGGATTATATTCCTCTGCTGGTCGCCAACCGCATTTTCGGCGGCGGGTATAACAGCCGCTTGAATACCGAGGTGCGCATCAAGAAGGGCCTGACCTACGGTGCCAATTCTTCCTTCGATGCGAATCGATTCGCGGGCGATTTCGTTGCGGACACGTTCACGCGCACCGAAGCGACGGCGGAGGCCACAAAGCTTGTGGTCGATCTGATCCAGCAGATGTCCACCGGCGACGCGAAGCCCGAGGAATTGAAGTTTGCGCAGGATTATCTTTCCGGCGTTTATCCCATCCAGTCGGAAACGGCCGCGCAAGTGGCGGGACGCATTCTCGCTGTCGCGGAATATGGCTTGCCCGAGGATTACAACGACACGTATCAGCAGAAAATCCTGAGCGTGACGGACGAAAGCGTCAACGACATGGCCAAACAATATTTCAACGCGAGCGATCTTGACGTGGTTCTCGTCGGCAACGCCGGCCAGTTTCTTCCCGCGCTGAAGGCTGATTTCCCGAATGCGCGATGGGAAGAAATTCCATACGGTGGCCTGAATCTGCTGAGTCCCGATTTGCGCCAGCCGAAAGCGGCGGCTCCGGCGGCCACGCCCGAATCGCTGGCCAAGGGGCATGACGTCGTTATGGCTGCGGCCCAAGCGGCGGGCGGTGACGCTCTTCGCAACGTCTCGAGCCTCGAATTCACGGAGAAGGGCAATATCTATGCGCCGCAAGGCGCGCTGGCCATCAGCGTGAAATGGCAAATCTCGTACCCGGACAAGGTCCACGCTACGGTGACGACTCCCAGGGGCGACATTCATCAGGTTTCCGATGGCAAGTCCGCATGGGTGCAGAGCCCGCAAGGGACGCGGGAAGTTCCGGCGGAGGCATTCGGCGAATTCCAGCGCGGCATCAGCCTGTTCGGCGGATGGGGATTCTACCAGCAGGCCATGGCCGGGAAAGTTCAGGCGCAATATCTGGGCCAAGAGGAAATAGACGCCAAGAAAGCCGATGCGGTGAACTGGCTCGCTTCCGTTGGTGTTATCAAGCTCTATTTCGACTCGACAACGCATCAGCTGGTCGAGGCGAAGTATAAATCGGGGACGGAGGATTCGGACCAGCGCTGGAGCGACTTTCGCGCAGTCGAGGGGCGCCAGTTCCCTTATCAGAGCGTGACGTATCGCAATGGCGCGAAATTCACTGACGACACGCTGCAGGATATCCACATTAACCCGGTGCTGGACCCGTCGTTATTCGCCAAGCCGGCGGCGTCACCCGCACCGGCGCCGAAACCCTAGCGCGTCAGCAAGTAAGGGTGCCATCAATGCGCCGAAGGAAATATTTTGCGCGCGTTGTACTCGCCTGCGACTTTTCGTGCATCTAAGCTCTTGGCCGTAACTCTTCAGGAGTCTCGCAGCGGCGATTTATTTGGGAATTGGATGGACCTGTCTTACACTGTTGAATCTTAACTCTTCGAATGACTCGTCTCCGTAGCGCATTTCGACTCAGGGCCGTCTCCACCGCGCTTCCAGCGGCCAGCGTATGCTTGGCCGGAATTTGTTTGGCCGGAATATGCCTGGCGGGCACGGGACAATCATCTGCTTCCCATGCCGCCGGCGCGCCGCCCGTCCTGCAAGCGATGCAGCAGGAGCTCCAGCGCTCAGTCACTGCTTATAGCAAAGCCGATCCTCCCACATATTTTGTGGCTTACACGGTCACCGACGACGAAAATGTGAACGTCTCGGGCTCGAATGGCGCGCTGCTTTCTTCCAGCGACGCGCGCACTCGCTGGCTCGAAGTGCAGACGCGCATCGGCGGTTACAGCCTGGACAACACGCACAAGATTGAAGGCCGCGAGCCTGCCTGGACCAGCCCCGGCACGCAAGCCACGCTCGATGACGACATTCCCGTCCTGCGGCGCGAAATCTGGCGCGAGACGGACCGTCAATATCGCGCCGCTGTGCAGGCGTTCATCGCCGTTCAAACCAGCAAGGAAGTGCAGGCGCAGTCTGCCGAACAGCGCGCGCCGGATTTTTCCCGTGAAGAGCCGCACGTCTCCATCGGCCCGGCGGTTTCATTTCACGTGGACCGCAAGCCGTGGGAAGAAAAAGTCCGCAAGTACACCGCGGCGTTCAGCGCTTCGCCCGCGGTGCTGAATTCCATCGTCACGTTCACGGCCGGCGCGGACAATCAATATTTCGTGAATAGCGAAGGCTCGAAATTGGCCTTCGGACAGATTCGCTACCGCCTGGAATTATTCGTGCAAAGCAAGGCGCCTGACGGCATGGACCTGGAACGCTATGCGAATTTCGACTGGGTGGATCCGTCGAAGACGCCCAGCGAAACGGCGGTGATGAATCAGATCCGCATTTTGACCGGCCAGATCGCCGCGTTGCAGAAGGCTCCGCTGGTCGAGCCGTTTGCCGGACCGACGCTCTTGACGGGCCGCGCCGCGGCGGTCTTTTTTCACGAAGTGCTGGGGCATCGCCTGGAAGGTTTCCGCCAGAAAGAGGCGAGCGAGGGACAGACGTTCACGAGTAAAGTCGACCAGCCGATTCTGCCCAATTTCATCACGGTTCGCGATGATCCCACAACGAAGGAAATTAACGGCCAGGTGCTGCTCGGCTATTATCCCTTCGACGATGAAGGCGTGCCGGCGCAGAACGTGACGCTCGTGGATCACGGAGTCTTAAAGAATTTTCTGATGAGCCGCTCCCCGCTTATCAATTTTCCGCATTCGAACGGCCACGGTCGCCGCCAGCTCGGCTTCCAGCCCATCGCCCGCATGGGCAATACGATCGTGGAAAGCAGCAAGACGATGACGAACGCGGCGCTGCGGCGGCGGTTCATCGAGGAAATTCGCAAACAGGGCAAGCCTTTCGGCTTGTTGATTGACGATATCGCCGGAGGCTTCACGTTCACGGGACGCGCCCAGCCGCAAGCCTTTCAAGTGCAGCCTCTGATCGTTTACAAAGTTTTCCCGGACGGCCGCCCCGATGAACTGGTGCGCGGAGTAAACATCGTGGGAACGCCGCTGATCTCCATCACGAAGATTATCGGCACGGGCGACACGCCGGAAGTGTTCGACGGCTATTGCGGCGCGGAATCGGGCTCGGTTCCCGTGTCCGCGGTGGCGCCGGAAATTTTGATTTCGGAGATGGAAGTGTCGAAGAAGGAATCTTCCACGGATACGCCGCCCATTCTGCCACCGCCGGCGCATGACCCGCTCGCGAAGGAACCAGGACAATGACACAGCGGCCCGCGGTTCACCACAATGCGCGCGTCGGGCGCTTCTGGCTCAGCTTAATTGCTGCCATAGTGGCGCTTACTTTATTCGGCGCACTCCCGGCCCGCGCGCAGAACGATAACGACCACACGCTCCAGGCCATGCAGGATGAAATGGCGCGCAACGTGGCGCGCTTGCGATTGCCCGGCCAGTTGAAGCCGTTTTACATCGAGTACCGCGTCTTGGATGTGGATATTCGCAGCATCACCGCCTCCTTCGGAACGCTGATCTCCAGCACTCACACGCGCAACCGCGTGATGGCCGTGGGCCTCCGCGTGGGCGACAACCAGCTGGATAGCTCCAATTTTGTGACTCAGAATGGCTTCCAGGGCTTTCTCGGCTCCACGGGCCAGGTGGGAATTGATCGCGACTATAAATCCTTCCGGCAGGACCTTTGGCTCGCCACCGATCAGGCTTACAAGGAAGCGCTTGTGCAATATTCCAACAAGAAAGCATTTCTGAATAGCCTGGCGCGGCCGCCGGAGATTCCGGATTTTTCAAAAATTGACCAGCCGGTTGTGGATGTGCGTCCGCTGATGAATTCGGATTGGACTTCGCGCAACTGGGAAAACGAAGCGCGCGACGCTTCCAAGTCTTTGCGGAGTTTTCCGGATCTTTACGGCTCGCGCGTTCATTACTATCTGGTTTACACCACGTACTACCTTTTGACGAGCGAAGGCGCGAAGCTTCGCATCTCGCATAGCATCGCGGGAATCGAAGCGAGCCTGGACACGCAAGCGACGGACGGCATGCCGCTCCACGATTTCTATTCGAGTTACGCCGCGCAGCCATCCGAGTTGCCGCAACCAAGCAACGTCAGCGCGGCACTCGCGCAAACCGCGACGCAACTGGAAGCCCTTCGCGCCGCTCCGAATGTCTCGGACTATGAAGGTCCGGTTCTTTTCGACGCTCCCGCCGCCGGCTCCGTGCTGGCGCAAGCCCTCGAACCTTCACTTTCCGGTGCGCGGCCGCCGCTTTCGAGTGTTCCCGCCTTCGATCAGATGCTGGAGGAGATGGGCGGGCACAGCGAATGGTCTGGCCGCGTGGGCACGCGCGTGCTGCCGCTGAATGTTTCGCTTACCGATGATCCGTCGGCGAAGGATTTTCAGGGCCGGCCGCTTTTCGGCGCCTTCGACGTGGATGATGAAGGCGTGCGCGCCCAGAAGGTCAACGTCGTTGAAAATGGCATACTGAAAAATCTATTGATGTCGCGGCGTCCCGGCCCTGATTTCCTCGAGTCCAATGGCCACGCGCGCTCCGCCGTGCTCTCGCCGCCGCAACCCACCAGCAGCAATCTGTTTTTCCAGGCGACGAACACCGTGAGTCCCGCGGATTTGCGGAAAAAGTTTATCGATCTTTGCAAGACGAACGGCCAGCAGTGGTGCCTGGAAATCAAGCGCATGGACAATCCCGCGCTGGCCGCGCAAACGCAGCAGGATTTCGCGGACATTATTTCCGGACTGTCGGGCGGGATGGCGAGCGGCGACCGGTTGCCGCTTCTCGTTTATCGCGTTTACGTTTCCGACGGCCACGAGGAACTCGTCCGCGGCTCGCACATCAGGGGTCTGGACCTGCGCGCGTTTCGCGCCATCGCCGGGATCGGCAACGATTCCACTGTATTCAATTTCATGCAGAATTTGCAGCAAGGACTTGGCGGCACGGCGCTGGCCACGTTCGGTTCCGTGCAGGGCGGGATTCCCAGTTCCATCGTGGCGCCGTCGTTGTTGCTGGAGGACGTGGAGGTTCGCGGATTTCATGGCGAGCCGCGCCGTCTGCCGCTCCTGCCCGTTCCGTCGCTCCAGCAATAGCCCCGTCAGCGTCGAGATCTATTTTATCTCGGCAAGAATTTCTTCATTGTCATTCAAGCTGACTTTGTCAGGCTGAAACGGGAGTTCGATTCGCAACGATGTGCTTGGCTTCGCTATCTTCATCCAACCGATAATTCCGGACTTGCCCTTCACGTGAATGTAAACGGGAAGAGTGTCTTTCCATCCCGCGGGAACTCCCGATTGCGTCACCGTGCCATCGACCTCCCACTTGTTGTCGGGCAAAGGCTTCACGGCGTAGCCGAGGTGGTATTGCGCAATTCCTGTTCCGTAAACGTACTCGTTGAAGAACCAATCCATGCGATGGTTCTGGTCGATATCCATGTACGGGGCCATGTGGCGTTCGACCAAGCTCTTGAAATCCTCGGTGGACGCGGCCTTGCCGTCAAAGCTTTTTGTGAAGTCCTGCATCAAAGCTTTGAATAAATCGTCGGGAGACTGGCTTCGAGGGTTGTAGAGCATGGCTCGCAGCATTTCCAGAACGTATCCGCCCTTTTCGTAGATAACTGTGTCATATCCTCTGGGTGCCTGAGAAGACGCGAGCCGTTCCCCCATCCAAACAGGCCCAAGTTCTTCATACCGATGCCCAAAATTATTGCGGCTGAAGAGTTCTTCTCTGTCTCTGTGCAGCCGGTCGAGATATTGTTTCCCGCCATCGCGGAATTGCACATAAAGATTGCCGGAAAACTGCGCGAACCCTTCTGAAAGCCATTGATCGTGGTAGCTCTTCCATCCGATTTCGTGTCCCCACCACTGGTGCGATACTTCGTGGGCTCGAAAGAAATCGCTGATGCGGATTTGGTCCGTCACGCCCAGGACGTGGCGCTGCGTTTCGTCCAAAAACGACAGCACGGAGAGATACAACAGCATCGGCCAGCCCTGGCCGTAACTGTAGGGGATGTTGGTTACGGCCAGCCGCTGAAACGGGAAAGGGCCAAAATAACTTTGAAATACACGCAGATTGTTTCCAATTTCGATTCCCATTGTTTTGACTGTCGCGGCAGGATCCAAAGTTCCGACGGCCGGTCCGGCTGCTGAATTTTGCCCCGGCAGCGTTGGGTTCAAGAATGCTTGGACGCTGCTGAGAAAGTCATCCGGATTCTTGTTTGCGTAAATCTGCACATCAATGTCGCCGACTTTCTCGTCGTAAAGTTTGTAATCGCCATAGGCGAACCCGGCGACCGCCAGCGGCATGGGGCTTTTCCAATGCGTCACGGTCCAGTCGCCGGTTGTGTTTTCACTGACCTTATCGCCGGTCGCAACCAGCGTTAGCTTCTTAAGCGTGTGGAACGTCATATCGAAATCAGAGCGCGTCGCGAATTCATCGGACACGCCCGGATACCATCCGTAGCTGGGGCAGAAATAGTTTCCGCTACCCACTTTCTGAATCAAGTGCTTGCCGGCGTACTCGAACGTGAGTGTTTCCGTTTTCGCCTGCTGCGTGGCGCGAGGCAGAACCACCACTACGTAGTCACCGTATGTGGGGAAGCGGTCTTTTGGATCGCGTGGTTGAAAAAAAGCCGGCGCCGCTCCGCTTTCGTCCTTTACCGCAGTGACGCGCAGATTTGGACTCAATTCGAAGACAAGCACACGTTCGCCGGCCTTCTGGTATTCCAGATTTACCCTGGTTGTCGCGCTGAGATCCGCGCCACCCGTGACGGTGGCGTCGATTTGGTATCCACGCACCGCGAAAATATCTTTGCTGGTGGGCTGCTCAAACGCCTGGCTTGCGTTCACGTTTCCCGCCGGGAAACTCATCCATGTGTCGAAGAGGAGCGCGTAGCTCCCGCGTGACACGTAGCGGCCCACGCTGATCTCCTCGGGTTCTAACGCGTCGTAACGGGCGAGCACCCATCCGTCGCTGTTTGTTTTCATATCCGCGACAAAGTAAGCCGTCTGATTGCGATTTTCACCGAGCACGCCTTCGAAGAGGCGCGGCACAATTTCCGCGTCCAGGTCTTCGCGCGCCCGTTGCCGGCTGTTGTAGAGATTTTCTAAGTCGTTGGCCGGGCCGCTCGTCCATTTCACCTGCTTCGCCACTTGGTCGAATGTATCGTCGGCAAAGCTGAACGTCGCCTCGGTGAAATCCATGTGCAGCGTCTTTTGTTTCGTGAAGAGTTCCAGTTGCTGCGCTTCGAGCGCGTTCGGCGGCGCAATCTCGATGCTCCCGCGCCCTTTGAAGGCCGCTCCGAAGACAACGCCCGCGGCGGGCTTTGAAAATGAAATCGAGCCGTCCTTGAGCGTGATGCGAATGCGATCGTGCACAATCGTCACACCCTCGACGTTTGCCGTTTTCGCGGCGTCGAACGAGGCTTGCGTCACCGCATTCCACGCGGTGGTTGCGTCCTGCGTCGCGGCGCTTTGCGCTCTGACTCTCTGCGGCGCCATGCATACGGCGGCGCAGAAGACCGCGACTTCGAGCAAAGTAAAAAGGAAATGCCGGGAAAGAACTTTAGTCATCGGAGCACCCAAGAAAAACTGTCCGATTCTACCCGAGCGGGAAGTAGAAAAAAGAGTAAAGTGCGGGGAAATTATCTCGCGGTTACAGGAGCGTTACGGCTCTAAGGTAATGATGGTGACTTCCGGGCGGCAAAGGAAGCGCACCGGAATGTTCGACATTCCCATCCCGCGGTTGACGTACATTCGCGAACCCTTCTCTTCGTACCAGCCCTCCAGAAATCTTCCGCTCCCCTTCGGCAGCCAGAACGGCTTCACAAATGGAATGCGCACTTGCCCGCCATGCGTGTGGCCCGCCAGGCACAGGTTCACGCGGCCCGCCACCTGGTCGAAATACGCCGGCGAGTGGAACATTAAAATTGTATAGGCCTCCTTCGGGATGCCTTTCAGGGCCGCGTTCAGATTTGCGAAACCCACATACGGATCGTCCAATCCCGCCACCCACACGTCAGGACGCAATTCGTGGTTTTGATTGACCAGCAGATGGATCCCCGCCTCGCGATAAAATTGCCGCTCGCGCCTCATCGGGCGTATGTCCTCCCAATTTCCGTGCACGAACCAAACGCCCAGCGGCGCGTGAAGTTGCTGGTAGACCTTCCGGCAGTCTTGATAATTTCCCAACGGATCGGCCAGCGAGTCGCCAGTAATCAAAATCACGTCGGGTTTTTCGCGGGCCAGAATCGCGAGCATTTTGCGCTCGGGACGCCCCAGGCCGCGCGTGTGCAGGTCGCTCAACTGCGCGATCTTCAGCGAACTTTTCACTCCGGCCTGAATCTCGTAATGAGTTACCTGAATATTCTCCGGCTCGATCCATAGAGCGTCCGTCGCGAGCGCGAACACCACCACCGCTGCAATGAGGATCGCGAGCCACTGCAGGCGCCGCCACGGCGCTCGCTGCCGCAGCACTTCGCTCCTCCCATTCATTCTTGCGGGGCTCCCTGCGATTGCTCCAATGAACTATGAAGACGAATCACGAACCTTCCACTATACCGGGAAATGCTGGTTGCGAAACGGAGGATTTCGACGCCCTCCATCGTATAATCACGCGGAATCTTTCATGGATACATCCACTTTAGCGGTGCGAGAGAAAAAACGCGTGGCGCTGGCGTCGATTGGCGCCGCGGTGGTGCTGGTGTCGCTGAAAGTATTTCTCAGCCTCCGCACGGGCAGCCTGGGAATTCTTTCCGAGGCGCTGCACTCCAGCCTGGACCTGCTCGCCGCCATCCTCACCTATTTTTCCGTGCGCATTTCAGACAAGCCCGCCGACGCGGATCACACTTACGGCCACGCGAAATTCGAGAGCGTCTCCGCTTTCGTGGAAACGGCGCTGCTGCTGATGACGGCGGTTTACATCATCTCGGAAGCGATCCAGCGTCTGCTGTTCAAGCAGACGCCCGTGTATCCCAGCTTTCTCGCGATTGTGCTTCTCGCGCTGATGATCGGCATTGACTGGACGCGCGCTCGCCGCATTTCGCGCGTGGCGCGTCTATATCCCAGCGAAGCCCTGGAAGCCGATGCGCTGCATTTCTCGACCGACGTTTGGAGCACCAGCGTGGTGCTTTTTGGCGTGGTCGCCGTGTGGCTGGGCCAGAGCTTCAACATTCCCTGGCTGCGCTTCACGGACCCGCTCGCGGCTCTCGCGGTCGCCGGAGTGATTATTTGGGTAGGCGCGCGCATGGGCCGGCGCACGCTCGAAGCTCTGCTCGACGTGGCGCCCAAGGGATTGCAGGGCAGGATACTCGCGGCCGCGCAGAAAGTCGAAGGCGTTCTGGGAGTCGATCGCGTCCGTCTGCGTCGCGCGGGCCAGCGTTATTTCGTCGATGTCACCATAAGCGTCCCGCGCACCGCCAGCCTGGAAGAAGCGCATGCCACCAGCGACCGTATCGAGCGTCGTATCGGCGAAATTGTCCCCTCCGACGTG
>JBOGNJ010000218.1:0-1205 GCA_050746905.1 Candidatus Acidiferrales bacterium | reverse complement strand
GAAGAAAGTTCACTACCCGAACATCCAGAAACGGATAGCGAACCTCCACCGGTTGCCGTGTGGAGGCAGCGCTTTCCTGCCGGAACAGAGCGTCCCATTCAGACAAGAAAAGTGAGCCATAACCCACAGGATGATCCGGGTGAGCGTTCCAGGGAAGGTTGCCGACGGGACTGTTCCAACGAGATTGAAGATCCAAGCGGCTTGCCAGTTCAGGCTGAATCCATTCGGGGAAGGGCATGTCGGAGGCGCGCCGTGAGAACAAACGCCTGACCATACGCAAAGGCCCGCGAAGTCCATCCGGCGCCTGGAACCTACGCAAAACGTGCTCGCCCAGATCGGCAACGGCTCGACCTACGCGTCCGTCGCGCCAAAGACGGCGAAGATGCTGGGCCATCTCAAACCACATCAAATTGTCGCTGCCTTCGCCGGAGAGCAAAACGCGCGCGTTTGCAGCGATAGCCTTGAATTCGCCCCGAAAGTTCGCCGCGAAAGGATCGGCCACCGGTTCAGGCCAATGTATGTTCGGATCGTCCCAGCCCTCGAAGATTCCCAAGCGGTCGATCACCGATAAATGAAGGGGAAGCTGAAAAGCGGATGCCACAGTGCGCGCAGCCCGTGCATCGCCACGGTATGAGAGATTTTGATGAACGGACGTGAACGCGTGCAATTCGAGCGCCGGATATTTCTTCTTCTCGAGTTCATGCGCTACGGCCATCACACTCGAGGAATCGAGCCCGCCACTCAATAAAATTCCAACTTTGTTTGTTCGCAGCCGGTCTTCGACGGCGCTTACAAGCAATTCGTTGAAGTGCTCAAGGTATTCGTGGCGCCGGCGGTACGCGATCGCTCCATCGGTGGGCGGCCGCCAATATTCCCGCAGTTCGAGTCCTGAACGGGACCACCGAAGCGTGTGCGCTCGTGGCAGCCGGCGGATATCGGCGAACGACGTGGACGCCGGGTCATAATTCAGGCCAAAAAGCAGGAAATCCGCTATCGCCGCGTCGTTCAACCGATCCGAAACCGCGGGATGAAGCCGGATGCAATCGAGTGTGTTGCTGAAAATAAAGGAGTCGCCCGTTTGCGCGAAATAGAGCGGCCTGATACCGAAATGATCGGAGGCGCAAAATATCTGCTGCCGACGGGCGTCCCAAATGGCGAAAGCAAAATCCCCAAGCAAATGATCGACACACCCCTCGCCCCAAACT
>JBOGNJ010000217.1:0-11398 GCA_050746905.1 Candidatus Acidiferrales bacterium | reverse complement strand
GCAATCTTACTCTGAAAGAGGTGCTGCGGCAGGAACAGAAGCGGCAGCTCTACAGCTTAGCGAGGGCTTGCTCCAAATCTTCCTTCAAATCCTCGGCATCCTCCACGCCCACGGAGAGCCGGATCAGGTTATCGCTGATTCCCAACCGCTCGCGCTGTTTCGGAGAGAGATCGCGATGCGACGAAATCGCCGGATAAAGGACCAGGCTCTGAACGTCCCCCAGCGAAGTCGCCTTCAAGAATAATTCGAGCGAATCGACGAAGCGGAAAATGTCTTCCCTGCCCGCGTCGCGAATCTTCAGCGACAGCACACCTCCCGAACCCGCGCCACCGAATAAAGTATTTGCCAGCCTGTGGTCGGGATGCGAATCGAGGCCGGGATAATATACAGCTTCGACCCGTGGATGCACGGCGAGCCATTCAGCCACTCGCTGCGCATTTTCGCAATGCCGCGCAAACCGCAGGGGCAGCGTTTTCATCCCTCGCAGTGTGAGCCACGCTTCAAACGGCCCCAGCACAGCGCCCACCAATCGCGCAAAGTGCCGCACTTCCGCCGCGTATTCTTCCTGCGTCACCAGCATGCCGCCCGTCAGGTCCCCGTGTCCGCCAAAATATTTCGTCGCGCTGTGGACCACAAAATCCGCGCCGTGTTCCAGCGGCCTCAGCAGCAGCGGCGTTGCAAAAGTATTGTCCACGATCACGCGCGTTCTCGCCGCGTGCGCTTCTTTCACCAGCAATGGCAGGTCCGGAATGCGAAGCAACGGGTTCGTCAAACTTTCCAGCAGTAGCACTTTCGCTTCGAGCTTCCAAATATCCTTGCGCCCGGCCGGATCGAAAACGTCCACGAATTCAATTCGAGATCCCCATCGCGCCGCCACGTCCAGCAGGAATTTCGTCGTCACTCCGTAAAGGTCCCGCGAAGCCGCAATCGTATCCCCTTGCTCCACGCCCGCCGCCAGCAGCGCCAGCAAAATCGCGGACATCCCGGACGCGACGCTCAGCGCCGCTCCCCCGCCTTCCAGTGAAGCGACCGCCGCCTCGAGCGCCGCGTTCGTCGGATTGCCATGACGCGAATACGTGAAGCCCGAACGCTCGCCGGCGCTGATCGAATCAATATCGGCCAGATGGTCGTAAAGGAACGTCGCCGTGCTGTAAATCGGCGTGGACATGGGGATAAATCCGTCCGGCCGCGTTCGCTCGCCTGCGTGAACAGCGCGCGTCGCCAGTCGCCTGCTGCGAATATCGCGAACCATCTCGACTTCCTCCGGTTTCTAAAAAGGGGAGCAGCCATGCTATCGGGCCGTGTGGTGAAAATCAATCGAGCAGTGGGATTCCTGCTGGGATTTCTGGGTGCGGAAAAAGATGCGCCTACACGATAAAGGCAGTCAGTTCTGTTGGTCGAGCGTCTCGCGCACTTTCAAGGCGAGCGAGTTCAATGTGAAGGGTTTTTGCAGCAACACCGTTCCGCGGCCCAGAATCCCGTGGTGCACGATCGCCTCGTCCGTGTATCCGGACATATAAAGGACGCGAATTCCGGGACGCACTTTCTGCATCTCTTCCGCGAGTTGGCGGCCGCTCATTCCAGTCATCACAACGTCCGTGAACAGCAACTCGATCGCGCCCGCGTGATTTTTCACCACTTCCACGGCCTGCTGCGCGTTCTCAGCCGCAAGCACCGTATATCCGACTTGTTCGAGGTATTCGCGGGCGAGTTCTCGGACGCCCTTTTCGTCTTCCACCAGTAAAATCGTCTCGCAGCCAAGCGGAAACGACTTCGTCTCGGGCTTTTGCTGCGAAGGCTTCTCTTCCTCTCGTACACGCGGGAAATACACCTTAAACGTCGTGCCTTTCCCGTCTTCGCTGTAGACCCAGATGTACCCGCCGCTCTGTTTCACGATCCCGTACACCGTGGCGAGTCCCAAACCCGTTCCCTTGCCTTTTTCCTTCGTCGTGAAGAAAGGCTCGAACACATGTGCCTGCGTCGCCGCATCCATTCCGCAACCTGTGTCGCTTACCGCGACCATCACGTATTCGCCGGGCTCCACAACCGCTTGCCGCGAATACGAGCTGTCCAGCTCCACATTCGCCGTTTCGATCGTCAACTTGCCCCCGTTCGGCATGGCGTCGCGCGAATTAACCGCAAGGTTCAAGATCACCTGTTCCACCTGGCTGCGGTCTGCTCGTACGCGCCACAGTTCCGGCGGGTTCACTGTCGCCAGATTGATGTCCTCGCCAATCAGCCGCCGCAAAATGCGTTCCATGTCGGAAACGACGGATTGGATGCTGAGCACTTGCGGCGCGAGCATCTGCTTGCGGCTAAAAGCCAGCAACTGTCGCGTCAGCGAAGCCGCGCGTTGCGACGCATCATGAATCTGTTCCGCATTGCGCCGCAGCGGATGTTCGCCGCCTAACCGGTCCAGCAGCAGCTCCGTATAGCCTTGAATCACCATCAACAGGTTATTGAAGTCGTGCGCGATTCCGCCCGCAAGCCGTCCCACCGCTTCCATCTTCTGCGCCTGGCGCAACTGCGCCTCGAGCTGCTTGCGATCCGTAACGTCCAAAGCCATGCTGATGACGCCAAGCACATTTCCTTCGCCGCTCCGCAGCGGTTCTGCGTGACACGCGTACGATCCGCCGCCCCATTCCAGGTGGAATGTCACCGATTCGCCCGCCAGCGCGCGCCGGTGCGCCGCAATCGGCGCAAACGTACGATCCTCCGTTTGGAAAAATTCGAACAGCGACTTGCCCACAACTTCCTGCGGTTTCAATCCCAATCGCGAAAGCCCCGCGCCCACCGACGACGTAAAACGCAACTCTCCGTCAGTCGTCCACAACACGGCCGGCAATTGTTCCACCAGCACTCGCAACCGCCCTTCGCTTTCTCGAAGCGCCGTCTCCGCCCGCTTGCGTTCAATCGCCAAGGCGATCTGCCCTCCCACGGAAGCAAGGAATTCCAAATCGCGGTGCGTGTAGGCGCGCTCATCCTCATAGTGCTGCACCACCAGCACTCCGATGGTCGCTGACGGAGTGCGCAACGGCACTCCCAGCCACGATGGCGATGGCGTCCCGACCAGTTCCACTTCGTTCTGCTCCGCCAGCGTGTCGAAGACGTTCTGCGGGATCAGCACCGCCTCGCCTTTGCGAAACACATACGTCGTGCAGCTTCTCCCCATCTTCTGCGCGGGCGGCGCGCTGTCATACTGGTCCACGAAAAACGGAAAATGGAACATGCCCGAAAGCGGGTCATGCAGGGCCACGAAGCAATTCTCCGCGTACAAAACACGCTTCAGCGATTGGTGGATTCGATGAAGCAGCTCGTCCAGATTGTCCGTCACGTTCGCCGCATGAATAATTTCGAACGACACTTGCCGCTCGGCTTCCGCGCGTTTCCGCAAACTTACGTCCTCGATCGTCCCTTCGTAATAGCAGATTCGCCCAACCACGTTCCGCACCGCGCGCGATGTCTCTGAAATCCAGATCTTCGTGCCGTCCTTCCGGCAAACCTGAGTCTCGAATCTCTCCACCAGGTCGAAGTTTTCCATTTTCTGCTTGAACTCTTCGCGCTGCGCGGAGTCGATGTAGAGCTGCCTCCCAATGTCGCCGATGATTTCGATCATTTCCTCCGGCGACGAATAACCGAACATCCGCGCCATCGCGGGATTCACGCTGATGAATCGGCCGTCCGGCGTCGATTGATAAATTCCCTCGACGGCATTCTCGAATATGCTGCGGAACCTCTCTTCCGCCTGCTTCTGCGCCTTTTCCGCCCGTTGCCGCGCCGTAATATCCCGGAAGGTGACAACCGCGCCCACCACATCCTTGCCTTCGCGAATCGCCGTGCTGATGAATTCAACCGGGAAACTCGTGCCATCCTTGCGCCAATAAAATTCGTTCGCCCCATGTCGCGTGATCCCATCGCGCAACACTGCGAACGCGGGACACTCGTGCTCCGGATAAGGTGTGCCGTCCTCCTTGCTGTGGTGCCAAAGCGCGTGGCCGTCCCTGCCGATAATTTCTTCCGGCTCGTATCCGAACATGCGCGCCGCGGCGCGATTTACGAACGTTGGACGCCCTTCCCCATCCAATCCGAATATTCCGTCGCCCGCCGAATTCAAAATCATGTTCGTTTGCCGGCTCAGCTTCATCAATGCTGCTTCCGCTTCTTTCCGCTCCGTGATGTCCAGCATGAAGCCGTGCTGCAACATCCGGCCATCCTTCGTCTTGCTCACAACCGCGCGGTCGCGGAACCATACAATTCGCCCGTCGCGCGCCAGCATGCGATACTCGATATCGATATTTTCGCCCGTTCGCTGGCTGTGCTTTTCCGCGTCCATCGCTTCCTTGCGATCGTCCGGGTGAACTTGCCGCAGCCACTGGCCGGTTTTCGACAGCCACTCCGTCGGCGAGAATCCCAGAATGCTGGCGATTTGCGGGCTCACATATTCCCAATTCCCAGCGGCGCCGAATTCCGCCACATAGGTGATCGCCGGAAGCTGTTCCACAAGCTGCCTGTACCGCGACTCAGCCGCGCGCAACTGTTCGTCGGCGCGTTTGCGTTCCGTGATTTCTTCGTACACCGCGAAAATTCCCGCCAGCTTGCCGTGCAACATCAGCGGCGCGGCGTGGAGCTCCACGTCCACAAGGCTGCCGTCGATGCGCCGCCGTCGCGTGGTCGCCTGAAGATTTTCTCCCGCCAGAGCCCGGCTGGTGAAATCCGCTGCCTCCGCCGCCAGTGTGGGAGGCGCGATGAAATCATCCACGTCGCTTCCGGCAATTTCATCCAGGCGGCAGCCGAACAGCCGCTCGAACGCAGGATTGCAAAGCTGCACCCTGTTATTGGAATCTAGCACCACGCTGGCCAGTGGATTATTTTCGACAATCGCCGTCAGGAATACGTTGCGCTCGCCGATGGCATTTTCAGTTTGCTCGCGCGTGCTCGGTTTACCTTCGTCACAGATTCCGGGAAGAAAGGGGAGTCGAGTGGAATCGCATTCATTACCTCGGGATACAGATTTGCCCTTTTTGCGGTTGGCGCGAACGGAATCGACCTTGATCGGCATGGAATCGCTGTAAGCTCAACCTATCGCAGCGTAAATTGCGCGGACAAACCTATCCCTGATTTCGCTGAACTCTTGAAAAACGCCTGGTTCTGCTTTGATGGCCTTGGATGCCACACCCAGTCATCTATTTAGCGTGCTGCGCGCAAGAATCGCAATGGTACATCCGTACCACGGAGTGCTCGTTTGGGAACAGCAAGAACGATCGAATCGAGGGTTTTTGGTTTGCGTGGCGGCCAGCCCGCGCCTTTCCGGACCGGGCACGGTTGCCGCGTATATAACGCGCAACTGCCGCACAGCGACGCCTGCCCGGTCGGCGAGTCTGACACAGGCCTGCGGCGTTCAGGGATGCGGCGGCGGCTCCGGAATCGCCTCGCCGTCTTTGCGCGGGTCCGAACCGCCGAAATTGACGCCCGATGTAAAGTTTCGCTCGGTCGCCTGCCCGCCACCCATCAGCGCGGAAAATGCCCCGCTCACTCGCACTTCATGTCCTCGCGCCTGAAGCGCGGCACGAACATCGGCGGGAATACGGTCTTCCATCGTCACATCGCAACCGTTGAAACTCACCTTCCGGAAACGCGCTGCCTCCAGCGCCGCCTGGATATTCATTCCGAAGTCCACCACGTTCGAAACAAACTGCGCGTGCGCCTGCGCCTGATTGAATCCTCCCATGATGCCGAACGCGATGCGCGTATCTCCTTTGCTCATGAACGCGGGGATGATCGTATGCAAAGGCCGCTTGTGTCCCGCCAAAACATCCGGCGAATCTGGCTCAAGGTTGAACAGCGCGCCGCGATCCTGCAATACGAATCCTGTATCATCCGCCACCAGCCGCGACCCAAATTCATCGTAATTGCTCTGAATCAACGACACCATGTTCCCCTGCTGGTCCACAACAGTTAAGTACGTAGTGTCGCCGATCTTTTCATTTGGCATACCGGGCCCGACGGCGCAATTCGCCTTCGACATATCAATCAGCTTGGCGCGTTCGCGCGCGTAATCGTCAGACAGCAATCCCGCCACGGGAATCTTGCTGAATCGCGGGTCGCCGATATACTTTCGCAAGTCCGCATAGGCCAGTTTTTTTGCCTCGATCATAACGTGCAGCGCGTCCGCGGAATTGTGGCCGTATTGCGCCAGCGGAAACTGCTGCATCAGGTTCAACATTTCCAGCGCCGCAATTCCTTGCCCGTTCGGCGGCAATTCATACACTTCCCATCCGTGATATTCCGTCGACAGCGGCTCAACCCATTCGCTCGAATATTCCGCCAGATCCTCGAGCGTCATCGATCCGCCTTCGCGTTTCGAAAAACCCACAATGCGGTGAGCGAGTTCTCCCTTATAAAACGCCTCGCGTCCGCCTTTGGCCACCAGCGCCAGCGAGCGCGACAATTCTTCGTTGCGGAAAATTTGCCCAACCTTGGGCGCTTCGCCCTGCAACAAATACAGGCTCGCCGTCGCGGAATTCTTCTTCAAAAAACCGGCGGCCGCCGCCCAGTACTCCGCGTCCCACTCTGGAACCGGAAAGCCTTCGTGCGCATAACGAATCGCCGGCGTAAGGTCCTCGGCAAATCCCAGCTTCCCAAATTTCTCAAGCAGCTTCGACCAGCCGTCCACGGCCCCCGGCACCGTCACGGAATCGATTCCGTGTTGCCGCATCGTTGTCACGCCTTTGCCCTTCAGGAATTCAGGCGTCAACCCCTTCGGCGACCATCCGCTCGCGTTCAACCCGTAGAGTTTTCCTGTTTTCGCGTCATAAACAATCGCAAACAGGTCGCCGCCCATCCCGTTCATCATTGGCTCGACCACGCCCATCACCGCATTCGTCGCCACGGCTGCATCAATCGCGTTGCCCCCGCGCGCCAGAATCTGCGCTCCGGCCTGCGCCGCCAACGGGCTCTCCGCCGCCACGATTCCGTAGCGTGTGGTCACCATTGACCGTCCCTGCGTCCGGTCTTGCGCGCTTCCGATGCTAACCATGCTCAGTCCTGCCACCAACACGAAAAACGCATAGGCAAAGCTCCGCTTCATCTCTCGATTTCCTGTTCTGCTCGATTATTTACTGCCCAAACTTATTTCTTGGGACGCGATTCCGGCGGCACCACGTCGTTGTTCCGGTAATACGTCACCAGGTTCCCGAAATGCTCGCCGCTGTGTTCGATGATGCCCACCCAGTCTGCTAGATGCGTCATCGCGCCGGCATCGCCGCCCTTTTTGAGCGCCGCCGCGCCATCCGCGAACGACTTCTCCACGAACGCGGTAATCTGTTCCTTCGTTTTGTATTCCTTCGGGTCATCTTGCAAGCCTTTTGTGCTCTTGCCGAGCGCCGGGTTCGTAGCGTAATAATTCGACGCCGCGATGTGCGTTAGAATCTGCCCAAACGTCCGCACTTTATCGTTCGGCCGGTAATCATACTTATCCGCGGGCCAATCCTTGGCCATCGCGATTATTTTATTTCCGATTCCGTTCCATTGCCGCAGAAGCACTTGTTCCGGCCCGGGAGCCTTTTTCATGGCCTGTTGAGCCGATGCCGCGCTCGCGCCCGCGATCACACCAAACAAGACAACAACCAAAAACGAAACGGTAGCCTTCCGCATTGGAATTCCTCCTCAGTGGCTAGGTGGAGTCGTAAGACGCCATAGCCTACCTGTCCGCACTATTTCTGTCCAGCATTCGGTGGTGGCTCAGTTTGAATTTTCTTCATCGTGACACAAAGAGTCAAAATTCAAGCTGACCCATTACCCAGCATTCAAGCCCCGGGGCGTCCGGCGCGGCTCGTATCGCCCGTCGCATCGCGGTCGGGGCTGGAAGACGTCGGAAGTTTTCTTGCACTCGCTCAAATCATCGAGTCGCTTCTGTGCGCCTCTGCGCTAAAATGAATGCGGGCACAAAAGCTCGAGGAATGAATCTGTCCACGCTAAACAATTCCGGAATGTTGGATGAGGCCGCTTCAACCATCTCGCCGTCGGCGGATCTCGAAACCGATTTGCTGCTTCGCGCGGAGCATTCCGATCCTTTCCATTTTCTCGGGCCGCATCCCGCGAATTTACCGGGCAAGCCGTCCATCGCCATTCGCGTGTTTCAACCTCATGCCGCGCAGGTGACAATTCTCTGGGGGAAATCCGCCGAAGAGCATCCCGCAACCCGCATTCATCCCGACGGCCTCTATGAAGCCGTGATTCCTCTCAACGGCGGACCCTCAGGCAAATCCTCCGCCGTCTCGCCCGCCGAACCGTCCGGCCCGCTCGACGTTGCCCCTACCGCTTACCGTCTTCGAATCGCCTATCCCGACGGAAAGTCCTGGGACACCTACGATCCGTATGCCTTCCCGCCCCAGCTCACCGATCTCGACCTTTATCTGATTGGCGAAGGCACCCACTACCAGAATTACGAAAAGTTAGGCGCGCACCTCAGGCAAGTCTCCGGCGTCAGCGGCGTTCACTTCGGCGTCTGGGCGCCTAACGCCAAGCGCGTCAGCGTGGTCGGCAATTTCAATTCCTGGGACGGCCGTGTTAATCCGATGCGCACGTGCGGCAGCACCGGTGTATGGGAACTTTTCATGCCCGGACTCACTGAAGGCGACCTCTACAAATTTGAAATACGCTCGCGCTTCAACGATGTCTTGACGCTGAAAGCCGATCCCTACGGTTTCGCCGGCGAACTCCGCCCGAAATCTAGTTCCGTCGTCGTGAACATCGAAGGCTATTTATGGCACGACTCCGATTGGCTCAACGCGCGTCTCCAGTTCGACTGGCAGCACGCGCCCATTTCAATCTACGAAGTTCATTTCGGCTCATGGCGCCGCGCGGGTGGCGGACGCTGGCTCACCTACGGCGAGATGGCCGACGAGCTCATTCCTTACGTCAAGCAGATGGGCTACACGCACATCGAACTGCTGCCCCTGATGGAGCACCCGCTCGACGCATCATGGGGCTACCAAACCGTTGGCTATTTCGCCGTCACCAGCCGTTACGGCTCGCCCAAGGATTTTATGGCCTTCGTCGATCGCTGCCATCAGGCGGGCATCGGCGTTCTACTCGATTGGACGCCTGGCCACTTCCCTCGTGACGCGCATGGCCTTTCCTTTTTTGACGGCACGCATCTTTACGAGCACGCCGATCCGCGCCGTGGTTCCCATCCCGACTGGGGCACGCTGATTTTCAATTACGGCCGCAACGAAGTGCAGAATTTCCTTCTCTCGAACGCTCTTTTCTGGCTCGACAAATATCACATTGACGGCCTCCGCGTGGACGCCGTCGCTTCCATGCTCTATCTCGATTATTCGCGTCGCGAGGGCGAATGGCTGCCGAATCAATTTGGCGGACGTGAAAATCTCGAGGCGATTGCCTTTCTCAAGCGGCTGAACGAAGTCGTTCACACCCGCCAACCCGGCACGCTCATGATCGCCGAGGAATCCACCTCATGGCCCTCCGTTTCGCGTCCCACGTATGCCGGAGGACTCGGCTTCGATTTGAAATGGAACATGGGCTGGATGAACGACACGCTTCGTTACTTCTCGCTCGATCCCATTCATCGCAAATTCCATCATGGCGAACTCACATTCTCGATGCTCTACGCCTTCAACGAAAATTTCATTCTTCCGCTCTCGCACGATGAAGTCGTCCACGGCAAGCACTCGCTGATCGGCAAAATGCCCGGCGACGACATGCACAAATTCGCCAACCTGCGCCTGCTTTATGGCTATATGTACGCGCATCCAGGTAAAAAGCTGCTCTTCATGGGCGCCGAAATCGCGCAGTGGAGCGAGTGGTGGGAAAACGCGAGCCTCGACTGGCATCTCTTGCAATACGCTCCGCACCGGGGCATTCAGCGCCTGGTCACCGACCTCAATCACTTGTATGCCAAAGAGCCGGCCCTTCACGACGTGGAATTCGAGTGGCGGGGTTTCGAATGGCTCGAAGTTCACGACGCGGATGCCAGCGTTCTCGCTTTCATTCGTCGGGCCAGACGCGCCGAGGATTTTCTCGCCGTCGTATGTAACTTCACGCCCGTCGCGCGCGAAGACTATCGTCTCGGCGTCCCGGATCCTGGCTTTTACCGCGAAATTCTCAACACCGACTCCGCCCATTACAATGGCGGCGACGCAGGAAACATTGGCGGCGTCCGCGCCGAGCCTATCCCCTGGAGCGGCCGCGAGCATTCCATCAAAATCAAACTCCCGCCCCTCTCAGCCCTGTATTTCAAGCCTCAGCGCGACTAATCCCTCCTCCATTCGACAACCTGGGGAACTTTTCTTCGCGCTCCTGCGTAACTACCGCTGAACGCCCAAGGAGGCGTTTAGCGATGAAAACCATTCTTGCTGCTCTGACGGTCCTCTGCATGGCAACGTGTATGGCAACGGTTGCTCTGGCCGCTCCGGCCGAGCGTTACCTCCACGTGAAAGTCGACGACCCGGTAGGACGCGAGCACGTCCGCGTCAACATTCCACTCTCTCTCGCCGAAAAAATAATCCCTGCCATCAATCAGGGCCAGCTCCGCGATGGCAAAGTCGAGATCGGAAACTTCCACGCGAATGGCGTCGATCTGAAAATGCTCTTCGAGGCGCTTAAATCAGCGCCGGACGGCGAGTTCGTCACCGTTCAAGAACCCGACACCGACGTTCGCGTCGCCAAATCCAATGGCAAAATGATCGTTCACGTCATCGATAAAGAGGGCAGGGAAAAAGTGGCCGTCACAATTCCCTGGGAAGTCGCGCAGGCCCTCGCAACCGCGGGTGACCGCCAACTCAACGTCGAAGCCGCCATTCAAGCGCTCGAAAGGGCCGGAGACACCACATTAGTGACCGTCACCGACAACAACCAAACCGTGCGCGTCTGGATCGACTCGCGCAACACATCCGATTAACTCAGTCGCTGTAACGGCGCGGAACGCAGAGGAGAATTCAATCATGTTATTGCTCGGAAAACTCGGATTGGGATTCTTGGGGACCGCGCTCGTCGCGGGCGCGGTTGTTTCCAGCGAAGGTTTCATTCACGTAAAAGTCCATGAGAAACAGACGGACGGAACCCACATCTCGCTCGTCGTTCCTGCCGTGCTCGTACCGGTGACATTGAAATTCGTGCCGAATCATTATCTCGCGCAGGGCGGAGGAGACCTGCGCCGTTATCTTCCAGTGATTGACGCGGCAATCTCAGGCCTCGCCGATTGTCCCGACGGCCCGTTGGTCGACGTCACCGATCCGGATGAACACGTGAGTGTCGTGAAAAGCGGCGGTTCGATCGTTGTCGATGTCGACGACCCTGACGAAACGGTCCACGTTTCCGTGCCGTTGCACGCCACGCAGACCGCCATCGACGAAATCGCCTCCGCCGGCGGCCCAAT
>JBOGNJ010000216.1:0-8236 GCA_050746905.1 Candidatus Acidiferrales bacterium | reverse complement strand
TTTCCGCTTCGGCATAAACGCGAACGAGCGGCTCGGTTCCAGACGGGCGCATTAAAACCCAGGACTCGTCGTCCAGAAGCAGTTGCAATCCATCGATGCGATCCGTGTGCTTCACGCGCTTGCCCGCAAATTCCGAAGGCGCTTTCTTGAATTTGGCTTCCAGCCCGCTGATTACTTCCGGTGAGAGGTGAAGATTTGCGCGAACAGGCCAATAAGCGCGGCCGACGCGATGAAACAAATCCTTCAACTGGTCACTGAGGGATGCGCGACGAGCCGCGATCATTTCCGCGACAAGCAAGCAGGCCAATATTCCGTCTTTCTCGGGAACGTGACCGCGAATCGTCATGCCCGCGCTTTCCTCTCCACCGAGCGCGATTTTATCGCGTTCGAGATACGGGCCAATATACTTAAATCCGACCGGTGTTTCGAAAACAGGCACATTGTGATGCCTGGCGATGGCGTCGAGAAGATGCGTGGTGGCGACGCTGCGCGCGACGCCGAGCTTCCAGCCGCGAGACTGGATCAAATAGTCGAAGACGAGCGCGAGAATATGATTGGGCGAGATGAAAGTACCGTCGCGATCGAGAATGCCGAAGCGGTCCGCGTCGCCGTCGGTGGCAAGACCGGCGCTAGCTTTCGTTTCCTGGAGCGTCGTGACGAGGGGTTTGAGATTTTCCTCGGATGGATCGGGGCCGGAGCCGTCGAAAAGAACGTCGCGCCCGGTGCGAATGGCGTGGACTTGAATGCCGTGCTGGGCGAGAAGTGCGTCGAGCCAGCCGGCGCCGCATCCGTGCAAGGCGTCGTAAGCGAAGGATAGTTGTGAGGAGGCGATGACGTCGAAACGCACAAGCTCCGCAAGGCGCGCGAAATATGGATCGCGGAGGTCGACCATTTCGAATTTCGGGTCTTTTGGTTTTTCCGCGGTTGGAGCGGGGTGTTTGATTAATTTGGCGACGCGGGCTTCGATGTCTTTGGTGACTTCGGGAAGGGCCGGCGCGCCGTCAGGTCCGGAGAATTTTAAGCCGTTGTAGGCGGCGGGATTGTGGCTGGCGGTGATGTTGATTGCGCCCTGGATTTTGCGGCGGCGTATTTCGAAGGCAATCGCGGGCGTGGGAGTTTTGCCACAGAAAAGCACCGGGCAGCCGTCGTTGACTAACACCGTGGCGGCAGCGCGGGCGAACTCAGGGGAAAAGAAACGCGTGTCGTGGCCAACGAGGAGCGTGGGGTTCTTTGAGAGGCTGCGAACGTGAGCCGCGATGGCGGCCGATGCGATGCGGACGCCGCCGAAGGTGAAATCGTCGGCGATGATGCCGCGCCAACCGGAGGTGCCAAAATGGATGGGGTTGCTCGTCATGCGCACAACATTGTATCTTGCCGCGCGAGGACGAAGCATCAGGAAACGCGGCAAGGGCGGAAATAATTTGCCGATGAGAAGAGGAACCGTATGACGGGCAAGATTGTGGTGCTGGTGACGTGCGGTTCGTTGCGGGAAGCGAGGAAAGTGGCACGAGCGGTGGTGGAGGCGCGGTTGGCGGCGTGCGCGAACATTGTGGGGAGCCCGGTGAGGTCCATTTACCGATGGAAGGGCAAAGTGGAGACGGCGAGCGAAGTGTTGGTGGTGATTAAGAGCACGCGGAAGCGTTTTGCGGCGCTCGAACGGGAGATTCGGAGGCGGCACAGTTATGAGGTGCCGGAGATTGTTGCGTTACCGGTGGTTGCAGGATCGGCGGGCTATCTGCAATGGATTGAGGAGGCAGTGCGGGTAGCAAGAGACAAATAGGTAACGCCTGACACTAACTTCTAAAACAGATTCCCTGCCTGCGGCAGGGAAGCTCGTCGCATGGCCTGCCTGCGGCAGGTAAACTCCTCGGAATGACAACACTGGACCTGTTCGGTATGAGTCGCTATAGAAGTGAGACGTCGCGCACGAGCGCGTCGATCAGCGCGCTGCCGGAAAAAGAAGAAGAGGGCGGCATAAAGCCGCCCCTACAGAGGCGAGGCGCAACGGCAAGAGGCGAAAGCGTTTGACGGCGAACCCATCAGGAGCCGATCAGCGGGGTGCCAGGAACGGAATGAAGAAGAGGGCGGCGTAAAGCCCGCCGCGGCGGGCAGGCCGCCCCTACAGAGGCTACAGGGGGCGAGCGCCAGAACGAAAATCAAGGGAGGGAGGTGAAGTTAGATTCTTGAGAGGGCGTGGTCGAGGTCGGCGATTAGGTCTTCGATATCTTCGATACCTACAGAGAGGCGGACGAGGCCGTCGGCGATGCCGATTTGTTGGCGAACATCGGCGGGAATGGAAGCGTGGGTCATGGATGCGGGATGAGAGATGAGGGTCTCGACGCCGCCGAGGCTTTCGGCGAGAGAGCACAACTTCACGTGATTCAGCAGGCTGCGAGCCGCTTCCATGCTGCCGACGTCGAAGGAAAGCATGGCGCCGAAGCCGCGCTGCTGTTTTTTGGCGATGGCGTGCTGAGGATGGGAAGCGAGGCCGGGATAAATCACGCGTTTCACTTTGGGATGAGATTCGAGAAATTTGGCGATGGCCATGCCGTTTGAATTGTGACGATCCATGCGGACGGCTAAAGTCTTGATTCCGCGAGAGACTAGGAAGCAGTCCATGGGCGCAAGGCCGGCGCCAGCGGAGCGCTGGAGGAAGTACATTTTCTCGGCGTCTTCCTGGCGCGAGAGGATCGCGCAGCCGGCGATGCAGTCGCTGTGGCCGTTGAGATATTTGGTCATGGAATGGACGACGATGTGCGCGCCGAGGGCGAGCGGCTGCTGAAAATAAGGGCTGAGGAAAGTGTTGTCCACTACCATTGTAAGATTGTTATCGCGAGCGAGCGCGGCTGCTGCGGCGAGATCGGTTACAATCATGGTTGGATTCGTGGGCGTCTCGACGTAGATCATTTTTGTTGTTGGGCGAAGAGCTTTCTGGACCCGTTCCAGACACGAAGTGTCAATAAAACTGAATTCCATGCCGAGTTGGACGAGGAACTGCGTTGTGAGCCGGTAAACGCCGCCATAAACGGCGCGAGAAAGAATGGCATGGTCGCCGGGCCGGAGCAAACGAAAGACCGAATCGATGGCAGCCATGCCGGAAGTGAAGACATAGGCGGCGATTCCTCCTTCGAGTTTGGCGACAGTGCGTTCGAGGGCTTTGCGATTGGGGTGGTTGGTGCGGGCGTAGTCAAAACCTTTGTTTTTGCCGAGGGCTTCCTGGACGTAGGTGGAGGTTTGGTAGATTGGAGCGACGATGGAGCCGGTGGAGGGGTCGGGTTCCTGGCCCACGTGAATCGCGTCGGTAGAAAATCCCATCGTCATTTCTCCTTGAACTTCACGATGCGCAGAAAAATCGCGGCGAGCAGGCAATCAAATTGCGGGATTGAAGGTAACGCAGAGGATGCGCGACAGTCAATTGGACTGTGAGGCTCCCGGCCAGGGAAACTTTGGACTACAGGGAAGGTCAAAAGCATCGCGGTGAATTTGGTACTGGTTCCGTTTGAATTTTGACTGCTTGTGTCACGATAAAGAAAATTCAAACTGACCCGTCAGGGTGAATTTTAGAGGCATCGAAATGGGAAGGCCGCGAATGATAGAATGAGCGAGTTGGGCGAACATTCGAGTGTGAGTATATCTGGCTTCGAGAGAGGGGAAGTGTTGCCAACAACGGCTATAAGAATGATGGGCGGGCTGGCGGTTGTCGCGTTCGCGGGAGTGACGCTGGGATGGACGCCGGCGACGAGCGCCGTACGGATGGCGGGTAAAGAGAATCCGGTGAGCGCGATACAGATCTTCGTCACCGGAGGCGAGCACAATAAACCCATAGATAACGCCAGCGTTTACCTTCGCTACGATGAACCGCGTTTCCTTCTTCATCCGAGGCATATCGAATTGGATTTGAAGACGGACCAAGCGGGAATCGCCAAGGTAAACGACGTGCCGCGCGTGAAAATATTAATTCAAGTCGTGAAAGATGGTTGGCGGCCCTTTGGACAGTACTACGTGTTAGAAAAGGAACAAGAGAAGATCGAAATTCACATGAAGCCGCCAGCACATTGGTACTGAACCTGCGGTGAGAATGCTATTTCGGTTGCGGAGATTTTGGACGAATCGTAACGCTCCTTCACGAGCAACTTCCTTAGAAACGACTCAAGTGATCGCCTTAAATTTTGAGGAGAAGATGCCCTAGTTTAGTGCAAAGAGCATTAGAGGGCTGAATCGTGCACGCTTAGGAGGGCACGCGCGAATTTTTCCACAAGGTTTTCAACATAACTGTTGAAAACTTTGTAGTGGCGAACAATTTCACGTTGAGGTTCACTGGGGCTTGAACGCGAGTAGTTTTTGAAATGCGAAAAAATTTTCTGAGCCATTGTGAAAAGAGATTTAGTTAGCGCACAGGTAAGTTTCTAAGTGCCGTGATATGATGGCGGGAAATAACGATCATGCTTCACAATGAAACGGCTTATCGTCAATGCGGACGACCTCGGTTACACGCGCGGAGTGAATGCCGGAATTGTGCGAGGGTTTCGCGAGGGAATCGTTACGAGCGCGACGATCATGGCCAATGGCGAAGCGTTTGAAGACGCAATCGAGTGCGCGAAAGCCAATCCGAAACTGGGAGTAGGCTGCCATCTTGTGCTGGTGGGCGGGAAATGTGTCGCGGCAACGAAGCACGTAAGCTCACTCGTTGATTCGGAAGGGCGGTTGCCGGCGTCGCTGCCGTCTCTTCTTTCAAAACTATCCGCAGGTTCGATTCGCAAGCAAGAGATTGAGGCGGAGCTACGAGCACAAGTGGAGCGCGCAGTGGCCTCTGGATTGCGGCCGACGCATTTTGATTCACACAAACACACGCATGCGCATCCAAAAGTGATGGAAGTGGTAGTAAAGATTGGGGAGGAGTTCAAAGTCGGGCGAATTCGCAAGCCATTTGAGGATCGAAGGGAGTTATTGTGGCCGTGGTTCAAGGGCGAAGCCACTTCGTGGAGACAACAGTTTGTGGCGCTGATGGCGGGCGTCAACGAGCCTGCTTTCCAAAAGTTGGCGAGTTCGCACGGAATGCGCATGCCGGACCATTTTAAGGGTGTCGCGGCGACGGGAAGGTTGAATCGGGAGGCGCTTCTGTCGATGATAGGTGCGATGCGTGACGGCGTGACTGAGCTGATGTGCCATCCGGGCGAATATGATGAGGATTTGCAGCAAGCTGCGACTCGGCTGAAGCGCGAGCGGGAGACGGAATTGGCAGGGCTGACGGACCCGGATGTGCGGGCAGCGGTTGGCGAAAAAGACGTTCGTTTGACGGATTTCCGAGGGTTGGACTGACACGATGGCGGAAGCAGAAGCTGGTATGCCCAAATATTCCATCGTTATCCCCGTGCTGAATGAGGAGGGTTCGCTCCGGGAGCTGCACAGGCAGCTCTCTGAGGTGATGAAGGGCCGGTTTGAGCCGGTGGAATTTGTTTTTGTCGATGACCATAGCTCGGATTCGACGCCGGAAATCCTTGCAGAGCTTGCGGAAGAGGACCGCCGGGTGATTTCGTTGCGGTTGAAGCGGAAGTACGGGCAGACAGTGGCGTTGGCGGCGGGCTTCGATCACGCCGCGGGCGACATTATTATATCGATGGATGGGGACTTACAGCACGATCCGGGCGATATTCCGGCAATGGTTGAAGCGCTGATGGCGACGGATTCGGATATTGTGAGCGGATGGCGGCAGAAACGGGTGGATAACTTCTTTTTGCGGCGGATACCTTCGCGAGTGGCGAATTGGCTGATGGCGAAGCTTTCTGGAGTGAATATCCACGATTTCGGGACGACGTTTAAGGTGTATCGGCGCGACACCATTAAGGATGTACGTTTGTATGGCGAACTGCACCGATTCATTCCGGCGCTGGCTTCGTTGAATGGCGCGAAAGTGATTGAGGTGCCGATCCGCAACGTGCCGCGGCCGAAAGGGAAGTCGCATTATGGGATTTCGCGCACCTCGCGGGTTTTCTTCGACTTAATCACGATTCGGTTCCTGCTGCGGTACATGCTGCGACCGCTGCACTTTTTTGGGCCGGCGGGAATGATCAGTTTTCTGGCGGGCGGTGGCATCCTCGGATTCTTGTTTTTCGATAAAGTATTCACTGGGGCGGAGATATTCGTTCTGCATGGGCCGCTGTTGATCCTGGGGATGCTGTTGTCGCTCTTCGGACTTCAATTTTTGGCCGTCGGGCTGGTTGGCGAGTTGATGATGCGGAATTACTTCGAAGCGCACCAGAAGCCGGTCTACCGGCTGGAGCGAATCGCGGGATCGCGACCATTCACGGACGTGCGAGGCTAGCTCTTCCGATTGCGCGACTCGGGGGAATCTGATAACAATAGGATATTGTTGGAAATGTGGCTGGTGCGAACGCTGTCGCACAGGGCTGGTCAAAGTCCAGCAGGGTACGGCAAGTTCGACAGGCTAGGCGATACGGAGGCGGGCATGAACAGAAAAATGATTGCTTCGCACAGTGGAACGAAGATTTGGAGCGCGGGCGTGGTGGCATTGGTGGTCCTCGCTCTGGGAGCGCTGGCGTGGGCAGGCGGCGATCCGTGGAAGACGAAGCCTTACGAGCAGTGGACTGCGAATGATATCAGACAGATTTTGCACGATTCGCCGTGGGCGAAAGTCCAGTACGTCCCTATGGAATGGAAGATGGACCAGGGCGGCGGAAAGTCCGAGATGGGACGGGCGCCGGGCGGAACTGTATCGGCGGCTCAGGGACCTGCAGGCGGCGCCACAAATGTGGGCGACCAGGCGATGGGAACACCGGTGGGACAGGCTGCTTTTTATGTGCGTTGGAACTCGTCGCGCACTGTGCGCGAAGCGCTGATCCGTGACGCGATTATGACCAAACAGATGACTGAGGACGAAGGGACAAAATATCTGAGCGCGCCGATTGTCAACTACGAAGTGGTGGTGATCGGGCCAGACATGTCGCCCTTCGGAAATGTGAGCGAGGATCAGCTAAAGTCGAGTTCGTACTTGCAAGGGAAACAATCGAAAGTGAAAGTGAATGCCACGAGCGTGCAGATTAGCCGTAGCCAGGATGGGCGCTCCGTGACAACCGTGATGTTTTCGTTTCCGAGAAAAACGGCGGATGGCAAGGACATCGCGGGACCTCAGGAGAAAGGGCTGCAATTTTCATGCAAGTTAAAGGAACTGGATTTACAGCAGACCTTCGATCTGCGAAAAATGGCAGACCAGAAGGGTCCCGATTTCTAGTAGTGCCGAAGGCGGATGTGAATGCAAAATAGAGGGGCGCTTGCCGGTGGCGGGCGCCCTTTTGTGTTGAATGAGAGCCGCGGGAATGCTTGGCGGCTTTGGGCGGAAAATCGATGAGTGTTGCGGAAGAGAAATTCTATCGGGCGCAGATAACGCATCGCGCGGACATTGCCGCGGACTTGTGGATTATCCGCATTGAGCCGAACGGCGAATTTCGGTTTCAGCCGGGGCAATATGCAACCCTGGGCGTACAGGGGCCGGAGAAGCTGGTTGAGAGAGCGTATTCGATCGTATCGGCGCCGCACGAAAAAGAATTGGAGATTTTTGTTGAACTGGTGCCGCAGGGCGAGCTGACCCCTTTGCTATATCCGTTGCAGGCGGGCGCGGAACTGACGATGCGGAAGATTCCGAAGGGAAGGTTCACTTTGGACACGAAGAGCGGGCGGAAGAATCATCTGCTGCTCTGCACAGTCACGGGGATTGCGCCGTTCGTCAGTTATATTCGGGCGCTGGGGAAAGATTGGCGCGAAAAGAAATTTGACGGCGGACACCATTTGTACGTGATCAATGCGGCGAGCCGGTCATGGGAGTTTGGATACCGCGAGGAGTTCGAAAAGGCGGCTTCGGAATTTCCATGGCTTACGTATGTGGCCGCGGTTAGCCGGCCGTGGGAAGAAAAGACGCCGTGGAAGGGCGAGACAGGGCGCGTCGAGGATCTGGTTCGGAAATATACGGATACGTGGGGGCTGGACGGGATGAATACGTCGGCGTATCTGTGCGGGCATCCACAGATGATCGACAACAGCAAGGGTATTCTGAAGCGGCGCGGATTCCCGAAGGAAGCCGTGCGCGAAGAGGTTTATTGGATACCGGCGAAAGAGACGCACGCGTGAGAGACATTGGTTCGCGACGTGGTTCCCCATATAAAGGAAAGCTCCGTTGTTCCCTGCGTTTGGACGAGTAGCGAACAGCGAACAGCGAACAGCA
>JBOGNJ010000215.1:0-6439 GCA_050746905.1 Candidatus Acidiferrales bacterium | reverse complement strand
ACCTTGCGACGTTGCGCGATCGAGCGAAGTCCAAGGTCAAACAAATTATTTACGGGATGATGGCGATGGGATGGCGCGGCTCGGCCATTCACTGGTCGCGCTACGAGATGACTTCGCTGCTGCTGGCAGGCCTCGCGACGCCGCTGGTTGTTTCCGTGCACACCGTGGTGAGTTTCGACTTCACGATTGCGATCGTGCCCGGCTGGCACAGCACGATTTTCCCGCCTTATTTTGTGGCTGGCGCGATTTACTCGGGCTTTGCGATGGTTTTGACGCTGGCCATTCCGCTCCGCAAGTTCTTTCACCTGGAAGAATTCATCACGTTGCGGCACCTGGATAATTGCGCGAAAGTGATGCTCGGCACCGGGCTGATCGTCACGTACGGATACGTGATGGAGACGTTCATGGCGTTTTACAGCGGCGAGATCTTCGACAAATACATGATCATGAATCGAATGTTCGGACCTTACTGGTCCGTCTACGCAGTCGTGATTCTGTGTAACGTGCTGCTTCCGCAATCGCTGTGGTCCCGCCGCGTGCGAAGAAATATTCCGGCGCTGTTCGCGCTGTCGTTGATTATCAATCTGGGAATGTGGACCGAGCGGTTCATGATCGTCGTCGTCAGTCTGAGCCGCGATTTTATGCCGTCCGCGTGGGGCTTATTCATACCAACGCGCTGGGATTGGGCGGTACTGGTCGGCTCGATAGGCCTTTTTGTGGCGCTGTTCTACTTATTCATCCGCTACTTGCCCGCGATTTCGATTTTCGAAATGCGCCACGAGTTAGCGAAAGAAAAGGAAGGAAAATAAGCGCGCTCATTGCCGGGCGCTTGCTGATTCGCGAATCATGCCGCAGATATTTCATCCGAGCACGAACACGATTTCACGCGTCAGCATCTACGGCTGCGTGGTGATCGTGGCTTTCCTCAGCTTCGCGCTATACGAGATCGGGCAGTCCCCTTATTACACGGAGCAGAATATTCCTCAGCCCCAGCCCGTTCCCTTCAGTCATCGACATCATGCGGCGGAGCTTGGAATCGACTGCCGCTATTGCCACGATACGGTCGAAACTTCCGCGTTCGCCGGAATGCCCTCGACGCAAACCTGCATGACGTGCCATTCGCAGATTTGGACAAACAGTTCGATGCTCGAGCCCGTGCGGGACAGTTATGAAACCGGGCGCTCGATTTCCTGGACGCGTGTGAACGCGCTGCCAGAGTTTGCGTACTTCGACCACAGCATCCACGTCGCCAAAGGAATTGGCTGCACCACTTGCCACGGCCGCGTCGGCACGATGGCGCTTACGTGGCGAGCCACCACGATGCAAATGAGCTGGTGCCTCGGTTGCCATCGGCAGCCGGAGAAATATGTGCGGCCGCGCGATCAGGTTTTCAATGTGAATTATGCGCCGCCGCCCAATCAACTCGCGCTCGGCAGAAAATTGGTGCGCGAATACAAGATTCAGCGTTTGACCAGTTGCGATACGTGTCACCGGTGACGACGGGAGGACATCATTCGAAATGAGCATGGAAGATTTCAATAACGAACCGCTCGATTTGGCCGGGATTCGCGCGCGTGTCACGCAATCGAAGAGCAAACGTATGTGGCGCGGCTTGGCCGATCTTGCGCAAACTCCGGAATCCCAAAAGTTCCGCGACGACGAATTCCCGCATGAGCCGGCGAAGCCCACAGGCCTGAGCCGGAGAAATGTTTTGAAATACATGGCGGCATCGGCGGCGATGGCGGGACTGACCGCGTGCACAAAATTGCCCACCGAAAAAATCGTCCCGTACGTGCGGCCCCCCGAAGAAATCGTCCCCGGCAAGCCACTTTTCTACGCGACATCCACGCAGATCGGCGGCGAAGGCCTCGGAATGTTGGTCGAAAGCCACATGGGCAGGCCGACAAAAATCGAAGGAAACCCGGGGCATCCGGGAAGTTTGGGCGGCACGGATGTTTTCATGCAGGCGTCGATTCTCGGCCTCTACGATCCTGACCGTTCGCAAGCGGTGATGCGCGACGGCCAAATCAGCGATTGGATGGAATTCGTCACGGATATTTCCAATGCGCGGCTCGATTGGCGAGCACAGAGAGGCGCCGGAGTGCGTTTGCTGACCGAAACAGTCCTATCTCCAACGCTCGCGGCGCAAATTCGCGCGTTCCTGGCGGAATTTCCGCAGGCGAAATGGCACCAATACGAACCTTGCGCGCGAGATTCGGCGCGAGACGGCGCGCGAATGGCGTTCGGGCAATATCTGAACACGGTGTATCACGTGGATCGCGCCGACATCGTCGTTTCGCTTGACGCGGATTTCCTGAGCAGCGAGCCGGGACACGTGCGGTACGCGCGCGACTTTGCGCTGCGTCGTGACCCTGATTCCACGGACCGCAAAATGAACCGCCTTTACGTGATTGAGAGTACTCCGACGGTCGCGGGCACGATGGCCGATCATCGGCTGCCGCTCCGTGCAAGCGACGTGGAGCTTTTCGCTCGCACGCTGGCCGCAAGTTTGGGCCTTTCCGGCGGCACCGCGGCTTCCACCCTTTCGAAATCGGTTCACGACTGGATGTCCGCGCTCTCCCGCGACCTTCAGGCGCATCGCGGCTCGTCAATCATCGTCGCCGGCGAACAGCAGCCGCCGATTGTTCACGCGCTGGCGCACGCGATGAATGAACGCCTCGGCAACCAGGAAAAAACGGTCGCTTACACGGACCCGCTCGAAGCGGAGCCAATCAACGAACTCGAATCGCTGCGCGAATTGCTGGGCGACATTGACGCCGGAAAAGTGCAAACGCTCGTCGTGCTTGACGCGAATCCAGCCTACAACGCGCCTGTCGACTTCGATTTTGTTCGCAAATACTTGGAGGTGCCGCAACGAATCCACACTGGACTTTACTACGACGAAACCGGCGCGCTTGCGAACTGGCACATTCCCGCGACGCACTACCTCGAGGCATGGGGCGATACGCGCGCCTACGACGGCACGACCGCCATTGTTCAACCGCTGATCGCACCGTTCTACCAGGGCAAATCCGCGCACGAATTTCTTGCGGCGCTTAACGGGAATTCAGAATCCTCCGGCCACGAAATCGTTCGCGACCACTGGAGATCCCACGGGCCGGCGCAATCCGCCGCGCAGGATTTCGAGATGTGGTGGGAGAAAACGCTGAACGACGGCGTGATGGCCGGGACTTCCCTGCCGGAAAAACAATTGCCGGTGAATTTGCGTTTGCCGAATGCGAGTCCGTCGAACAAGCCGGAGGGGCTCGAGATTGTCTTTCGCCCTGACCCCACGATTGGCGACGGCCGATTTGCGAATAACAGTTGGCTGCAGGAATTGCCCAAGCCGATCACGCACCTGACCTGGGACAACGCCGCGATGTTCAGCCCGGCGACTGCCGAGCGTCTGAAATTGCAAAACGGCGATTACGTAAATCTGAACCTTGCGGGCTGGAAACTGGGCGCGCCCGTGTGGATCGCCCCGGGGCATGCGGACGAATCTGTGACGCTGCATCTTGGTTACGGGCGAACGCGTGCCGGAAAAGTCGGCACGTTCACGGGCGTCAACGCCTATTTTCTGCGCAATTCGCGCGAGCCGTGGATCGCCCACGTCCTGCGAATCCAGAAAACCGATCAGAAATATGCGCTCGCGACAACGCAACACCATCATTTGATCGACCCGGACGCCGGTCAAGGTGCTGACGAAAATGGCGGCCAGCAGCGCGAAGGAGAAAGTGTTCAGGCGTTTGCGCGCGATCTGGTGCAGGTCGCCACGATTGATGAATTCAAGAAAAATCCCAATTTCGTTCACGAAGGCATGGAGAAGAAAGAACACGAAAATCCGCTTTCACTTTATCCCGGCTATCCGTACACCGGCTACGCGTGGGGCATGGCCATTGATTTGAATCGCTGCATCGGCTGCAGCGCGTGCGTGGTCGCATGCCAGTCGGAAAATAACATCGCCGTGGTGGGCAAGGATCAAGTGCTGCGCGGAAGGCAGATGCAGTGGATTCGCGTGGACACTTATTTCCGCGGCGGCGTGGACAATCCGGAAATGTATTCCGAGCCGGTGCCCTGCATGCAGTGCGAGAACGCGCCGTGCGAAATCGTTTGTCCCGTGGATGCGACGAATCACAGTCCCGAAGGCCTTAATTTGATGATCTACAACCGCTGCGTCGGCACGCGCTATTGCTCGAACAATTGCCCCTACAAGGTGCGGCGATTCAATTTTCTGCTTTACTCCGATTGGGAGACGCAGAGCCTTTATGGCATGCGCAATCCTGACGTCACTGTGCGGAGCCGCGGCGTGATGGAGAAGTGCACCTACTGCCTGCAGCGCATCAACGCGGCGAAAATCAAGTCCGAGGAAGAAAACCGCTACGTGCGCGACGGAGAAATCGTTACCGCGTGCCAGCAGGCATGTCCGGCGGACGCGATTGTGTTCGGAAATATCAATGACAAAACGAGCCGCGTGGCCAAGTGGAAAGCGAAGCAGCGCAATTATGGCTTGCTGGAGGTCCTGAACACGCGTCCGCGAACCACGTATCTGGCGAAAATACGCAATCCAAATCCTGATATGCCGCGGGATTCAGCCGAAGCGCCAGCCGCAGCGCGCGTCGAATGAGAGCAACAGAATAGGAATGAAAACGAAACCCATTTACGGCTTGCTCGCCGAATTCGACGAGCCGGAGCAACTGCTGGAAGCGGCGCGGAAAACGCGCACGGCCGGCTACGAGAGAATGGACGCGTTCACGCCGATGCCGGTCGAGGGACTCGCCGAGGCATGCGGCTTTCATCGCTCGAAAATCGCGCCGATCACCCTTGCCGGAGGCATCTTCGGCTGTTTTGGCGGATTCGGCATTCAATATTATGCGAGCGTCATCAACTATCCGCTGAATATCGGTGGACGTCCCTACAACAGTTGGCCTGCGTTCATTCCCATCACATTCGAAATGACAGTGTTATTCGCCGCGATCGCTTGCGTCGGCGGATTGCTGGTGTTGAATGGCCTGCCGTCTCCCTATCATCCCGTCTTTAATGTTCCGCGATTCGCGCTGGCCTCGCGGAATCGATTTTTCCTCTGCGTCAAGGCGCGCGACAAACGCTTTGATTTGGCGGGCACACGGACATTTCTGCAGAGTCTGAATCCAGTCGGAGTCTATGACATTGAAACGTAGCACGACATTTTTGCGCGCGCCTGCCAGCTCTTTCATGAAATGGCCCAGGCGCTTTTTGTTCTGGAGCGCGCTTGGTCTGGCCGTATGTGCATCCGCTGGGTGCCGGCTCGACATGCACGTTCAGCCGAAATACACGCCGGACAAACCAACGGCATTCTTCGGCGACGGCCGCTCGGAGCGGCCCGAAGTTCCCGGAACGATCGCTCACGGCGAATTCCACGGCGGCGAATTACTTTACACGGGACTGATTGATGGGAAGCCTGCCGACGCATTTCCCTTCCCCATCACGGCGAAGGATCTCGACCGCGGCCGCAGCCGCTACAACATTTACTGCGCGCCGTGCCACGACTACAACGGCACAGGCCGAGGAATGATCGTGCTGCGCGGTTTTCAACAGCCGCCGTCGTATCACATTGACCGGCTGCGCCAAGCGCCCGTCGGCCATTTTTTTGAAGTGATAACCAATGGGTTCGGCAAGATGTACAGCTACGCCTCGCGCATTTCTCCCGAAGACCGCTGGCGCATCGCTGCGTACATACGCGCTCTGCAATTGAGCGAACACGCCACGCTCGCCGACGTACCAGCCGACAAGCGCAGCCAATTGGAAGCGCCAGAAATGCAGCCGGCGCAAGGCTCGCCCGAAAAACCAGCGCAACAAAACAGTGCGCGCGAAAAAGGCACGCAAAAAAGATGACCAGTTCCGAACAACTCGCCGACACCTTCCGTCACTGCCAGAAGAGAGCGTTGATTGCCGGTCTCGTGGCGCTGGCGATTTGCATAATCGCCGCTATTTTTTCACCCGAGCAGTTTTTCCGTTCCTACCTTTTTGCCTACGTTTTCTGGATCGGCTTTCCGCTCGGCGGCATGGCCGTGGTGATGTTGCATCATTTGACCGGCGGCCAGTGGGGCTTGCCGATACAGCGCATACTGGAGGCCGCTTCGCGCACGCTGCCGCTGATGGCCGTGCTTTTCCTTCCGATTATCCTTGGCTTGCCGATTCTTTACCGCTGGGCGCAGCCGACGACCGTCGCCCTTGATCCCATCCTGAAATACAAACATCCGTACATGAACGATTGGACCTTCATCGCGCGCACGGTATTTTATTTTGCCGTGTGGATTCTGTGGGCGCGCCTGCTGAACCGCTGGTCCGCGGAACAGGATAGAACCGGAGATCCGAGGCTGGCGAAGCGGCTCGAATCATTCAGCGGGCCCGGGCTCGTCGTCTACGGCCTGACCCTCACGTTCGCGTGCGTCGACTGGGT
>JBOGNJ010000214.1:0-39683 GCA_050746905.1 Candidatus Acidiferrales bacterium | reverse complement strand
AAGAATTCCACGGTGACGTACACCATGGACGGCGACAACATCAAATGCACGATTGATGGGACGGACGCGAGCGGACAGACAATCCATAGCGAGTGGACCGGAAAGATCGACGGGAAGGAATATCCCGTGACCGGCAATCCGGCGAGCAACTCGCGTTCGTACAGAATGGTCAACGCTCACACGCTGGTGGCCACCGAGAAGAAGGACGGCAAATTGGTGGACACTGCGCGCATCGTTGTTTCCACCGACGGTAAGAGCCGCACGGTTACGGTCCACGCCAGGGATGCCAAAGGCATGAAGACGACGACCGTAGCGGTTTACGACAAGCAATAGCGCCACGCCAGTGAAGAGGGTGGGGTTGGTTTGATTTCGGCAAACCGGGGCGACGATGCGCATGTCCCCACCCTTTGCTGAGCGGGCTTTGCGCCGCGCAAAACGCAAAGGATGGGCTCCCGGCGAGCAAACTGGCGACACGGGAAAGGCCTCACGCCCGCCAGCGCAAAAGCAGCGCTGGCGGGACCCTTCAAAGCTCAGGGCAGGCGTGAGCTACAAAGACGCCGCGCATTCGCACGGCGCGGCCCGACTTTAGTCGGGCCCTACAAAAGCTAAAAGCGACTAATTGGCGCGCGGATTCTGGTGGCCGGCAGCGGGGACTTCAGAGCGGAGGACGTTCATCCAACGGCCGTTGCGGAAGGCGTAGACCGATTCGCCGTGCATAAAAGGCTGGACGGGCTGGCCGCCGCAGACCGCGTGTTGGCCGGCGTCATAGAGAAGAATCGCGGCGCCGGCGTCGATGGGAATCACGCGGGGATTTGCGAGCGTATAGCTGGTCACCCGGCAGGAGTTGATGGAATCGCGCTGTTCGTTGACGAGATCGGATTTGCCGGTGACTCCGTAGAGGCCGAAAAAGACCGCATCATCGGCCATGGCGGCTGCGAAGCGGTCGGGCTGCTTGTTCTTCCAGGCTTCCCAAAATTCCCTTTCGGCGGCCACGAGCTCCGCGGCGAGTTTGTCTTCCGGTTTGACGATTGCCTGAGGTGCCAGCTTGCCGGCTGAGGTCGCACTCGCAAAAAGAGTGCAGACCGCAACGAAGCAAGCGGCGACAAGGCAAGAAATCGCAACCTTCATTTGATTCTCCTTCCTCTGAGCCGTGGCCGCACGGCGACTCCGCAGTAGATTGCTCCTTCATTACACGGGTGTAAAGGGTCGGTGATTTTGCCGGCGCTGGAATTGTCGAGCCGGCGTGAATTCGGCGGAGCGCGGACGCGAGGAGTTGTGACAAAATGACGGCGATTTGGGCGTGAAAACCAGATCCTGGGTAAAGGGAGAGAAAAATGAGCGGGCGGCGCGGAATTGGTGTGGCGGTGATTGTGATTTGCGTTGTGGCAGCAGTTTATTTTGCGACGCGACACGAAGGGGGATCGCGACGGCAGAGCGAGAGTGCATCGCCGGGGAAATTGCACGCGCTGCCGAAGCTGGAGAGCCGCGCCGTGTTGCCGACAGGGATGACGATTACGCCGATGGCGGCGGAAGGGTCGTTCTACGTGCCGCTGAATCCGGGGCTCGCGGATTTTCCGGACTATGTGGCGGGGCAGCCGGTGACGACGGCGATGAGTCCGGATGGCGCGACTCTACTTGTGCTGACGAGCGGATACAACGAGATGGATGATGCGTCGGGGCGACGGGTCCGCCGGGATTCGAATGAGTATGTTTTTGTGTTCGATGTTTCGCGGGGGCGTCCGCAAAAAACACAAGCGCTACAAGTGCGAAACACGTTCGATGGGATCGCATGGAATCCGAATGGCGCGGAATTTTATGTGTCGGGCGGCGTGGATGATGACGTGCATGTTTTCGCAAAACAAAATGGGCTATGGGCGGAAACGGGGCCGGCGATTGCGTTGAACCACGGCAAAGGCTTGGGGATCGATGTGAAACCGGAAGCGGCGGGTTTGGCTGTGACGGCGAATGGAAAATTGCTGGTGGCGAATTTTGAAAATGACTCGGTGAGTTTGGTGGATGTGGCGGCGCGAAAGAAAATCGCGGAGCTGGATTTGCGTCCGGGAGGCGGAGTCGCGGGCGGGGAGTTTCCTTTTTGGGTAGTGACGAAGGGGAATAACGAGGCGTATGTGTCGAGCCCGCGGGACAGGCAGATTGTGGCGCTGGATATTTCGGGCGAGCCGAAGGTTACGAGGAGAATTGCGGTGCCGGGCGAGCCGGGGAAGATGATTATGAATCGAGCGCAGACGCGGTTGTACGCGGCGCTGGCGACGGATGACATGGTGGCAGAGGTGGATACGGCTTCGGACAAGATGGTCGAGACGATTGGCACGACGGCACCGCGAGCAATTTTTGCGAATTCGAGGCGGTTGATGGGAAGCAATCCGAATAGTTTGGCGCTGTCGCCGGATGAGAAGCAGCTTTACGTGACGAATGGCGGGGCAAACTCCGTTGGGGTGATTACTCTTGGTGAAGACGTGACTCGGGAGCCGGCAGCTGAAGTGAATGGACTGATACCGACGGGATGGTATCCGAGTTCGGTGAGCGTGAGCGCGGATGGAAAAATGCTGTACGTGACAGACGCGAAAAGCGTGCCGGGGCCGAATCCCGGGGGATGCCGGAACACGACGTCGATTGCGCGCGGCTCGCTGGACAATTGCTATGCGCAGAATGAATACATTTTGCAATTAAACAAAGGCGGATTTGAGGTGATCCCGACGCCACAAGAAAGCGAGCTTGCGTCGCTGACGAAACAAGTGGCGGAGAACGATCATTACGTGAGCGATACACAGCACACGGCGAACGAGAAGACCATGGCGTTCTTGCGGGCGCACATCAAGCACGTGATTTACATCATCAAGGAAAACCGCACGTACGACCAAGTGCTGGGCGATTTGCCGAAGGGCAACGGCGATCCGAAGCTGGCAGTGCTGGGGAAGGCGCTAAGTCCAAATCATCATCAGATCGCGCAACAGTTCGTGGACCTGGACAACTTTTATTGCAGCGGCGACGTGAGCGGAGAGGGATGGAACTGGTCGACGTCGGCGCGGGCTTCGCAGATGGTCGAGAACACGTATCCGGTCAATTATGCCGGACGCGGGCTGACATACGATTTTGAAGGCGAAGATCGCAACATCAATGTGGGCATTGCGTCACCAAGCGCGCGCCGGAAGGACAATCCCGAGACGCCGGACGATGACAACCTGCTGCCCGGGACGAATGATGTGGATGCGCCGGATGGGCCGGGAGGCGACGCGGGAACCGGCTACTTGTGGGACGCGGCGCTGCGCGCGAAACTTTCGCTGCGAAATTACGGGCTTTTCCTGGAGGGCGGGCGCTATTTCGGGGCCCCAGGGAAGAAAGGAGTGATTCCGGTGCTCCGCGATCCGTATAAGACGAAGACGCGGGTGGCGTTTGCGGATAAGGCGGCGCTGATGAACGTGACGGATCCGTATTTTCGCGGATTCGATTTGGCGCTTCCGGACTACTGGCGGTACACGGAGTGGAAGCGCGAGTTCGATGGTTACGTGGCGAGCGGGAAGCTGCCTAATTTGGAATTGGTGCGGCTGATGCGCGACCATTTCGGCGATTTTGGGCGAGCTATCGATGGAACGGGAACAGTGGAAGACGAAATGGCGGACGACGATTATGCCGTGGGAAAGTTAGTCGAGGCAGTGGCGCACAGCCCGTTCGCTGACAGCACGATCGTTATCACGGTGGAAGATGATGCGCAGAACGGGGCGGATCACGTGGACGCGCATCGGAGTCCGGCGCTGATTGTGGGGGCGTATGTGAAGCAGGGGGCGGTGGTGTCGGCGCACTACACGACGGTGAGCATGCTGCGGACGATCGAGGAAATTCTGGGCATGAAGGCGATGGGAATCAACGACGAAGTGGCGGAGCCGATGGCGGACGTGTTCACGACGGAGAAGAAGCCGTGGACGTACACGGCGATTGTGCCGGCGGTGCTGCGGAGCACGAAGTTGCCAGTGGGAGGAGCGGCCGCTACGTCGGCAAGCGGCGCTTACGCTAAGCCGCGGCATGATGCGGCGTACTGGGCGGCGAAGACGAAGGGAATGGATTTCAGCGTAGAGGATCGTATTAATTCAGCGAAGTTCAACCTCATTTTGTGGCAGGGGTTGATGGGCGCGAAAGAACCGTATCCGAATGTGCGCGACGGGCGGGATTTGCGGGAGAATCGCGGGGCGCTTTTGTTGAAAGCAGGAGAGGGACCGGCGCGACAAACGAAGGCCAATGCGGAGAATTACGCGGGGCACGGATCCCGATAGGAGGAAATCGATTCGTGGTACTCTCGGCGCCAGGTGCGGGGTGCGAAAAATGAGAGCGATAAGACTGGCGGCGATTTTGTGTGTTGCGGCGGCGCTGGTGGCGATGTGCATGGTGTCGCGGGGCGTGCGAGCGCAAGTGGCGTCTGGCCTGATTGACGTGAGCCAGAGCTATTCGAAAATGGACGAGATGATTCCGATGCGCGATGGGGTTCGGCTGCACACCGAGATTTATGTGCCGAAGAACGCGACGGGAGCGCTGCCGTTCCTCATTACGCGCACGCCGTATGGAACCGCCGACGATGCGAAGGGATACAGCAGCCTGTTCAACCTTTATCAGGAGATGATTCCGGAGGGCTACATTTTTGTGATGCAGGATATTCGCGGGCGATACAAGTCGGAGGGAAAATTCGTGATGCAGCGGCCGCCGCGCGACCGGAGCGATGCGAAGTCGATCGATGAAGGGACGGATACGTACGACACGATTGACTGGCTGCTGAAAAATGTGCCGAACAATAATGGGCGCGCGGGGCTGCTGGGGATTTCGTATGGCGGCTGGCTGACGACCATGGCGCTGCTTGAGCCGCATCCCGCGCTGAAGGCCGTTTCCGAACAGGCGTCGCCCGCGGATATGTTTTTGGGCGACGATTTTCACCATAACGGCGCGTTCCGGTTGAGCTATGGATTCGAATATGCGGCGATGATGGAGACGGGCAAGACGAATTTCATTTTTCACTTCGACAAATACGACACGTACGAATGGTATCTGGCGCTGGGGCCGCTCTCGAATGTGAACGAGAAATATCTGCATGGCGAGCTGCCGACGTGGGACGATTTCGTGAACCATCCGAATTACGACAGTTTCTGGCAAAAGCAGGCGTTTTATCCTTATTTGAAGGACATGCATTTGACCGTGCCGGATTTGAACGTGGCGGGCTGGTGGGATCAGGAGGATTTCTACGGGCCGGTGAAAATTTACGAGACGCTGGAAAAACACGACACCGATCATTTGAATTATCTGGTGGTGGGGCCGTGGAATCACGGCGGGTGGGCACGCAGCGACGGAGAAAGTCTTGGGCGCGTGAAATTCGGGAGCGCTACGAGCAAATATTTTCGCGCGAACGTGCAGGCGAAGTGGTTCGCCTACTGGCTGAAGGGAAAAGGCAGCGTGCCTTTTGAGAAGGCGCTGACATTCCAGACCGGAACGAACAAATGGGTGGCGTTTGATGCGTGGCCGCCGAAAACGGGCGTGGCGGAGAAGAAGCTTTATTTTCAGGGTGGCGGAAAATTGTCGTTTGATGCGCCGGAAGAAACCGGAGTGGAGGCGTTTGATAGTTATATTTCCGACCCGGCGCGTCCGGTGCCGTACCGGCATCGTCCCGTGGAGGAAACATACGGGCCGGGGAGCCATTGGTACACGTGGCTGGTCGAGGACCAGCGATTTGTGGATTCGCGGCCGGACACGGTGAATTGGTCCACGGGCGCGCTGGATCATGACGTGTGCGTGGCAGGAGATATTGTGGCGCATCTTTACGCTTCGACGACGGGAAGCGACAGCGACTGGGTGGCGAAGCTGATTGATGTGTATCCGGAGGAATACAAGGCGGAGCCGTCGATGGGCGGATATGAGTTGATGATCGCGGACGAAGTTTTTCGCGGGCGCTTCCGCAACAGCTTCGACAAACCGGAAGCGATTGTGCCGAACCAAGTGACTCCGTACACGATTGATTTGCACACGAACGATCATTGTTTTCTGAAGGGGCACCGCATTATGGTGCAAGTGCAAAGCACGTGGTTCCCGATTATCGACCGCAATCCGCAGAAATTTGTGCCAAATATCTTTAACGCGAAGGCGAGTGATTACATTAAGGCGACGCAGCGGATTTACCGTTCGAGGAAATATCCGTCGAACGTGGAAATACCCGTGGTGCAGCAATAACATCGGGGAGCCGATTGATTTGAGAAAAGCAGATTCCTCGCTGTCCCGATAAGGAGGGAATCGGGACGCTCGGAATGACATTTGTGTTATCGAGGGGCAAGGAGGCAATGTGAACGGACGAGTGGATGCGGGCATGGTGACGACTGCGTTCGAGCTTCCGGGATATCGCATCGTGCGAACGCAGGGATTGGTACGCGGGATCATTGTGCGTTCGCGGAGCATTTTCGGAAATATCGGCGCGTCGCTGCAGACGATTGTGGGCGGAAATATCACGCTGTTCACGGATATGTGCGAAAAGACGCGGGAGGATGCGCTGGAACTGCTGATGGAGCACGCGGCGGAGCGTGGCGGGAACGCGATCATCGGCGTGCGTTACGATGCGAACGAAATCATGCAAGGCGTCACGGAAGTGCTGGCGTACGGGACGGCGGTGGTGGTGGAACGAGCAGCGTAACGGCGGGATCGGCGGCCCAGACGATTCGCTGACGGCGCCGGCTAATCCCTTTTCAGGCGGGCGAGCTGCGCCGGGGCGAGCTCGTGCAGCAGTTCGAGGAAAACTCCGTTGGTCCAGCCGAAGCCGATTTGATTGGTGGTGTAACCGGCGCGAATATGCGTGACCGATTCGCGCGTCACGACGTCATATTTTTCGCGGATGTGCTTCTCGGATTCAAAATCCTTGAGGATCATGCTGAGGAATTTGTAGGAGATGCGATCAGCGTCGGCCGTGTAGCCATAGCGGCGAAGCCCTATCACGGCGAACAACTGAAGAGGGGCCCAGCCGTAGGGATAATCCCACTGCGCGCCGCTGTCGTTGCGGCTGGTGGCCAGGCCGCCGGGTTCTTCGAATAAAGAAAGCTTCGCAGCGACGGCTTTCGCCTGCCCTTCCGTGGCCAGCCCCACCCACAAAGGGTAGAACGCGGTGACAAAATCATACGAAGAGAGAGTGTGCGTCTGAAAATTATAATCGTAGAAAAGGCCTGCCTTCGCATTCCATAAGTATTTGCGGATATTCGCGCGACGTTGCGATGCCTTTTGTTTCCAGTGACCGGCTTCTGAGCGTTTCCCGAGCAAGGCGCTGATTTGCGCGAGATCGAGTTCGGTTTTATAGAGAAGGCTGTTCAAGCAAACGGGGGCATAGTGATGCGTGTCATCGCCATAGGGGCCGAAACGGAACGACACGTCAAAGCCTGATTCGCGCATGCTGCGGTCGCCCTTGTAATAATCGGACGTAAGGGCGACGCGATGTTCGTGGCAATCCTTGCCGCGGGCGACGGTTGTCACTTTTGAGCCGCAGACAAACAGTTGGTAAATCGCTCCGGTCGCGGACGCAGCCGGATGACCGGCGTCCACGCTGACCATTTGGCCGTGATTATCGTCCGGATGGATCAGAAAATATTCCGCGACTTCACGGTAATAATGGCTCGGATCGTCCAGAATTTCCGGCACGGGACCGTTGCCGCGGCCGAAATACCGCGAAAGACCCGTGTCGCCCGCGAGATGCGGCGGAGAAATCCACTGATCGTAGTCCGTGCGCGCACGGGCATAGCCCTTTTCGAGCCACGATTTGTCGGCATGGCCCGCGGCTTTTTCGGCGTCGTACACGGCGAGAATCATCGAAGTGAGGAACGGCGGCTGCGAGCGAGTGAGGTAGTAGGTGCGGTTGGCGTTGAGCACCCCGCCGTAATGCTCGATTTCAAAGAAAAAATTGTCCACCATTCCTTTCGCCAGCGCCACGCGATTTTCGCGCAGCAGCCCGAGAATGATGAAGTAGCTGTCCCATCCATACATTTCGTTGAATTGGCCGCCGGGAACGACGTACGGATTGGGAAGGTACAGCAATCCTTCGGGGCCGATTTTCCCCGAATCGAGTTGGCCCGGCTCGGTGATTTTCGCGGGCAGGTGCCTTACGCGCACGTGACAACGCGCGGCCATCTCCTTTACATCGGACGGTTCTGCAAATCCCGCGGGAAGATAAAGGATAGGCTCGCCCTTGGTTTTCACATCTTCCAAGGTTTGACACACATCGACCGAGCGCGTCAGATGGTCCCACGCGGTGTGAATATATTGCCTAACGTTGTCGAAAGATGACGACTTTTCAGCCATACGGGATTGGCCGCTCAGCGATTTGGTTGCTGAAGTGTGCCGAGTGAGGCGCTCCGTGCGCGAGCGGGCCGTCATTCCCGGCATATTCGGCGCCGCCAGGAGCGCCAGCATCGTAGCACAGCAGAACGCGCGATATTTTGCGCGAGTCATCGTCATGTTCCTGGAGAATGCTGCCTCCCATTTTCAGATCAGGCTGGCCCGAACCGTTCGATGTTCCGTTCAATTTCCCGTGCAATCCCCATGCAATTCCATCGTCTTGCAGATTGCTCCTTTATGGGCGGCCACAAAACGGTCAACGTGTTCACCGCTATGATATAGTTGTTTCATCAGGCATACACGCGGTAATGACTGCTGTGGAGCAAATGAGCAGGCCGAACCGACGCTCGATGGAAGAATTCCGGAAATGGGTTAGGTTTGGGCCGAGTTGCGCCACGAAAAGCCTGCAAATCGTTGAAGGCCCGTAGCTCAGTTGGTTAGAGCGCTACCTTGACACGGTAGAGGTCTGCGGTTCGAGCCCGCACGGGCCTACCACTTAGTCTGATGGGTATCGTTTATATACTGCAAAGCGAGACTTCCGCGAGATTTTACGTTGGTTCGACGGATGACTTGGAGAGACGATTGTCAGAACATGTGCGCGGTCACACTCCCTCAACTCGCGGTCGAGGACCCTGGAAACTGGTTTACAGAGAAGAATTCAAAACTCTGACCGAGGCACGACGGCGTGAGATTGAAATCAAACGGTGGAAATCGGCAAGGTTGATTCGGGCTTTGATCGGAAGCTCAGTTGGTTAGAGCGGGCCGACAACGTCGGCCAGGTCTGCGGTTCGAGCTCGCACGGGCCTACCATTCCCTCCCTTGGAGCGAGGCGTTCAGAACGGAACCTTCCCCTGGCAATTCGCGCTATTTGGCAGAAAGCAAAGCTATGGCCAATGGCACGGCAGCCATGGCCAGCATCACGACCGCGAACAGCCAGGCTGCGGGACGACCAAAATTGAGCGTGTAGCCAATGCCGAAGCGCTTCTCGACCAAAAGGGCCGGGTCGTTCGCGTTAACATAGAAAATGCCTGCTTTCCAGCAATGGTCCGGCGTCAGGTCGCCCGTGACTCTATCGTCGCCGAGAATTTCAGAGCTAGCTCCTGCCTTCATGAGATTGGCCCCGCCCTGTCCGGTATGAATCAATACTGCATACAGGGCCAGCACGAATGCGAACGTTCCCAGCAGGAACACGCCGGTATTCGGTGCCTGCGCCGGATGCGAGCGCAGCGCTAGAAACGGCACACCGCTAAAAACCCACGCGATGAAATACTGAACTGCCACAAGAAGTCCAAGCTGCACCCGGCGGAAACGGACTTCGGCCGCCGCCCCAGGGCCGCTAGATCGAATCTGTCTGGTCCAGTGGACAATCGCATACGAAAAAAGCGCTATGAAAATGCACACCGTAAAACCGATCAGCAGGGGGCCGAAAACGCCCGCGAGAGAGCGCGTCGACCAACCGTTCGGTTCGCCGTTGAGCCCCCAGTGCACCGGGAAACGCTCAGGGATTCGCCGCCAGTTCGTTCGTAGATACTCCGCGCGGGCCCCGAGGATCGCGAATGGTCCGAGTTGCAGGAACCAGTAAACGGGGCCTGCCGATCTCGGTCCGAGCATGGCCTCCCGTTGAGAGGTTGGCGCAATGGCGTGAGGTAGCACCTTCGCGCGGGCGCGCAGGAATGCAATCGTCGCGCCGGCTATTTGCCATAAAATTCCAATCACCGGAATCAGCGGATGCTGGGTCGCGATTCCTGCAAACACAACGGCAAGTCCGATGATCGTGTGAATCCAAATTGCCACGCGAAACCGGCGCAGTATCACTCGCGCTTCTTCCGCCCTTCGGTAATAGGGATCGACGGAAACAGCAAAGAAGATGTCGTGCCGGCTGAGTTCGGGCAGAAAGTGAACGAGCACACCCGTCAGAAGAATCTGGCCGGCCAGAAACAAAGCCATCGCGCCCAGAATCGAAACCAGCACGAGCAGGGCTGGCAGAAACGGAAGATTGTGCGGCACGGTCATGGACTCATTTCGCGAGCGCCCAGTGCTTGATGTTACGTGCGTAAAACGTGAGCTGGCGGGCGATGGCTTGCGTCGAAACGCCTTCGGCGGCAGCCCCGGCGAGAAGCCGCTTCAACTGACTCCGAAACGTGTTGTCCCTGCCGCGGCCCGAGCGCGCAGATTTGGACCGGGGTAAGACACGCACTCCTCGGCGACGCCGCAAGTCGAGCCAGCCTTCCCCAGCAAGGATGCGATAGGCGTTGGCGACTGTATTGTGGTGAACGTTCAAATCCCGAGCAAGTTGGCGAACCGTCGGAAGGGCAGCTCCGGGCGAGAGCTCTCCCGTGACCAGCAGAGTGCGAAACTCTGCTGCAATTTGCTCGTAGACTGGTATCTGCGACGAGAGGTCAATTTGGATGACAGGCGGACGCTTCATTATCTAATGTACATAGACAATGTACATTAAGAGGAGAGGCGCGTCAACCCCCGGAAATGCGGTTCGAGCCGCACGGGCCTACCAGTCATCAGTTATAGCGATTTTGCGAGATGTGCCGGTCAAGGTGGTGACGGGCCGGCGGAGCCCTCTGGCGCGGAAGGCGGGGCGAGATGCCGTGCCAGTTCCGACTGGGCCTGCGGAGGAGCGATGAGTAAGAGCCGGTCGCCGGGCTGCAAGACGGTTTCGGGCCGCGCGAGCATCACTGACTTGCCCCTCAAAACGGCCACGATCTTGGAATCGGCGACGGGTCCCGCAAGATTGCGGGACTGAATCGTTTTTCCCACCCAGGGACTTTCAGGCCGCAGCGCGCCGACCATCAACTGCGAGCCGTCCGGTAGATCCAACGAGAGTCCCGACTGCAGAAGGGCGGCGAGATGGAGATGGCTGACTTGCGGGGGCAGCGAGATTTTGCCCTGGTCCAACAGGCGTAGAGCAATCTGTACGCGCTCAGCGCGATGCGCGGGCGAGTCCGCGCGCCCTGCTACCTGCGCTTCATACAAACTGCCGTACTTGAAAAATGACGAGAGTTTGATCTGAATCAGAAAACTGAGCATAACGGCCAGACCCGCGGGAACGAGAAGCTGGTAGCCACCTGTCATCTCCGCAACCATCAGCAGGGTTGCAACTGGAACGCGTGCCGCGCCAGCGAACACTGCCGCCATCCCGACGATTACCATGCCCGCGGGAGGCTGGTGAAAGATCCCGGCGAAAATTCCGCCCAGCATGGAACCGACGAACAGGCTGGGCGCAAAGACACCTCCTGAACCGCCCGAGGAGACGGTGAAGGAGAAAGCCAACATCTTGGCGCCGAGAAGAACTAGAAGTAAGCGCAAAGCCAAGCGGCCGTCGATCGCTTCTTGAATCCAACCATAGCCGCCGCCCAATACCTGGGGCAATCGGAGAGCCAGCAGGCCGACACCTAAACCGCCGATCGCCGGTTTGGTCCATGCCGGAATACGCAAGGCGCTGAAGGCATCTCTCAGACGATAAAAAACCTCGGGCAAGATGGTGGCGACGATGCCGCTCGCAGCGCCGAGAATAATGTACCAGCCGTAGTCCGGCAGCCGCACAACGGACAAGCTGGATGGCACCTGAAACAATGAATGCCAACCGACAAACCATCCATTGACGGCATAGGCTACAATTGCAGCAAGCATGCAGTAGATGAGAGCCTCAGCCTCGAAGTCCATGCCACCGTAAAGCACTTCGACGGCAAAGATGGCGGTCCCAATCGGCGAACGGAAAATAGCGGAAAGTCCAGCCGCCATGCCCATGAGGACCAACAATCGCCTTTCCCTCTCCGGACAATGGAGAAACTTCGCGTACATCGAGCCAAAGCCCGCGGCGATGAGGGCTGTGGGACCTTCCCGGCCAGCAGAGCCTCCTGAGCCGATGGTGATGGCGGAGGCGAGCATCTTCACCGGGGCCACGCGCGCGCGAATCACTCCGCCGGTCCAGTGGAGAGCTTTTACAACGGTGTCGGTGCCATGGCCTTCGGTCTCCGGCGCCAGGCCGTAAACGAGGATGCCGGATATGAGTCCGCCCAGCGTGGTGGCGAGCGGGATAAGCCACAATCCGTGGGCGCCAATCACCTGGCGAAGAACGCCGCCCTCTTGCGGGAGTCCTGGCGGGTGGTAGCCAGCGAGGCAAACCAGGAAAATATTCTGGCAGAGCCGCAACATCCAGATGAAGAGTTGCGCGCTGAGGCCGCCGATAACGCCAAGGATCATCGAATCGAGAAGCAGCCGCGGTTTGTCTCCGTTCTGCACGATAAATTTGTATCAAGACCATCCGTCGGGAACAAGGCTTTCCGATTTGGGGCTCGCAGAGTAGAATTTGCACGCCATGTGGTTACGGCGGATTGTCTTCAAGATCCCAAGCGGTGGCGAAATTGGGCAGTCTGAATCGAAAATGGGAATTAGAGTCAATTTCAGGTTCAACTGAGGAGAAATTCTATGCGACGATTTTGGGTGGTGATGTTGGTGGCGGCTGCGGCGCTTGCGTCTGTAGCATTCGCACAGCAAACCTCCAGCGAGGGGCCTTATAAGGTGTTGCGCACGGTGAAAGTGGGAGGCGACGGTGGTTTTGATTATGTGTACGCGGATGTGACGGGGCGGCGGCTGTACATTCCGCGTCCCGGCGCGACTGGCGCGCGCGTGAACGTGTTTAATCTGGATACGCTGGAGCCGGTAGGAGAAATTCCCAATTCGAATGCGCGCGGAGTAGCTGTCGACCCGAAATCAAACCACGGCTTTGCGAGCAGCAAGCCCGTAGTCATGTGGGATACCACGACTCTTAAGACGATAAAGACTATCGATGTGGATGGCGGGCCGGATGGGATTCTGTTCGACCCGTTCAACGAGCGCGTCTACATTTTCAGCCATCGCGCGCCGAATGCGACGGTGATCGACGCGACAAACGGCTCCGTGGTGGGCACGATTGATTTGGGCGGAGCACCGGAAGAGGCGGTAACCGACGGGAATGGTCACATATATGTTGATATCGAGGACAAAGACAACATCGCCGCGGTAGACGCGAAGGCGATGAAGGTGACCGGGCACTACGATCTTGCCGGCAAGGGCGGCGGTCCCGGCGGGCTGGCATTTGACGTGAAAAATCACATTCTTTTTGCGGCGTGCCACAATCCGCAGACGATGGTGATTCTGAATTCGGACGACGGAAAAATAATCACCACGCTGCCGATTGGCATGGGAACGGATGGCGCGGTTTTTAATCCGGATACGATGGAGGCGTTCAGTTCGCAGCGCGATGGCACGTTGACGGTGATTAAAGAGAACAGCCCGACGGACTTCGCAGTGGAGCAGACCGTGAAGACCATGCCATGGGCCAAAACGTTGACGCTGGACAGCAAGACAGGGCACATCTTCTTGATCGCCGCGGAGTTCACTCCGCCGCCGGCACCGCCAGCGGCGGGAGGACGTCGGAGCCGCGGACAGATGGTGCCGGGTTCGTTTTCGATACTCGAGGTGGGGAAATAGACAACAGCATGCAGACTTAGCGAGGAACTAAGGCAACAGCGGATTGCCTCGTCGCCGTTGCTCCTCGGAATGACATACAAACGAGTTTTGCGGGGGACTCAATTAAAGTTTGCTGCGGCAGGCAAGCTGTGCCTACGGCAGGCAAGCTTGTCGCCTTCTTGGATCGTAAGCCTCGGAAATTTTTCGCAAGGCGGAGGTGCGCGGGTTTGAGTTTTCGCGCGCCCGAGCATAGTTCCCGCCAACATAAGGGCGGCGACAAAGGCCTCACGTCAGTTCGCGCAAAATCGGTGCGAACGGGACGTGAGCTACAAGGACCAACGCGATACGAAATACAAACGAGTGGAGAAATAATGTATGGCGCTAGAAATGGCAGGATGCCGCGCCGTGCTTCTCTAAATATTTTTGGTGGTACTCTTCCGCGCGATAGAAGGGACCTGCCGTAGTGATTTCCGTGGCGATTGGCCGTTGGAATTTCCCGCTCGCAGCTAGCGCGGCTTTTGATTTCTCCGCGATAGCCTGCTGCTCCGGCGAATGGACGAAAATTGCGGAGCGGTATTGCGTGCCAACGTCGGGTCCCTGGCGATTCACTTGCGTTGGATTGTGGATCTCCCAGAAAACGTCGAGCAACTGGTCGTAACTGACCTTCTGCGGATCGAATGTGACCTGCACGACTTCGGCGTGGCCGGTGGTGTGCGCGCAGACATCTTTATAGGTGGGATTGGGCATGTGGCCGCCGCCGTAGCCCGCGGCAACGTCGATAACTCCCGGCAAACGCCGGAATGCCGCTTCAACTCCCCAAAAACAACCGGCTCCGAATGTGGCGATTTCGGTCATGGAAGGCTCCCTTTATATACTACGACTTTTCTCATGAACACGGCTAGTCCGACACGACCGACCTCGGGGGCTGAGAAGTCTGTGTGACAACTCATTGCTGCGGGCCTCAGCGGCTAAAACCGCATCGATTTTGTGCCCTTTACGGCACGGCTGAAGCCGTGCCCTGACGCAACCCATTTGTGAGATACCTTTGGAATTCCGGCCGCTTGTTCTGCGGGGAAATCGTGGGCCAGGGCGCGATTCAGTAGGGATTGCTGTCGCCGAAATCGATGGCTTCTTCGGGATTTTGCTCCTCCGTGGCGGAGTGGCTGTGCAGCAAGCGAACGCAGCGATTCCAGCGGAGAACGGCATCGTCGTTTCCTGGCGGGCGGATTTTTTCCGCTTCGCCGAAGCAACGGAGGGCTTCTTCGAAGAGCACGCGCAGGGAATGCAAGGGACGTCCGGCGCGGAGTTGGACTTTCGCGCGGCGCTCGTTGAGAAGGCCTAGATAATAGAAGCGCTCGTAGGAATTCTCGAGACGCTCAAAAATTGCTTGTACTTCCGCGTAACGATCCGAAGGAGCGCCGCTGAACTGGTCGGTGATGGACAGGCCGAGGACGCGGAGCGCGAGTTGATGATTCGGCTCGATGGCGAGAATGTCGTGGCAGATCGACTCGGCCTCTTCGGGCTCGTTCAGATAGCGGTAGAGCTCGGTCTTGGCGATGGCTTCGGGAATTCCGGCTTTTGAGATGGATTTTAACGCATGGTCCATGGTCCCTCGCTCTGACTAAGTATCGCCGGAACGCCTGAATTTGCGGGCGATCCAAATTAGCGGATCATAGAACTGGTCCACGACGCGTTCCTTCAGCGGGATGATTGCGTTGTCGGTGATGCGAATACTCTCGGGACAAACTTCGGTGCAGCATTTCGTGATATTGCAAAGTCCGATTCCAAGCTGGTCTTTAATGCCTTTGATGCGCGAGGCATTGTCGAGAGGGTGCATTTCGAGGCCGGCGACACGGACAAAAAATCTTGGTCCACCATATTGCGACTGCTTGCCGTGGTCGCGGAGGACGTGGCAAACGTCCTGGCACAAAAAACATTCGATGCACTTGCGAAATTCCTGAGCGCGGTCGACGTCGGCTTGAAGCATTTTCCAGTCCGTTCCAGGGCGCGGCGAGAATGCGGGGATTTTCTTGTTCACCTGATAATTCCAGGAGACGTCGGTGACCAGGTCTTTGATGACTGGGAAGGTTTTCATCGGCGCGACAGTGATGGGCTTGTCCGTGGGAAGCGAGTCCATGCGCGTCTTGCAGGTGAGGCGCGGGCGGCCGTTCACTTCCGCAGAGCAGGAGCCGCAACGGCCGGCCTTGCAGTTCCAGCGGACGGCGAGATCGGGCGCGAGGTGGCCTTGAATGTAGTGCAGCGCGTCGAGAACCACCATTCCTGGCGCGATGGGGACGCGATACTCGACTGCGTTGCCACCTTCGCGAGTGCCTCGGAATACGGCTAAGACGGCTTCTGCCACGAGCGGCCTCCGGTATGAATATCCGGCCTCAGACAAATTACCTCAGGGGCCGAAGCCCCCTCAAAAAATGTTACTTGTCGGCACGGCTAAAGCCGCGCCCTGACGGCGGCGATTCCGCAGCGCGAGTTTATTTTTCATCGGCGACGAGCTGCTTCAAATCTTCGGGCATTTCGCGCACAGGAATCTGGCGCAACGTCATTCCAGCGCCATCGCGGACGATGACGTTGTTCTTTTTACCCCATTCCGCGTCATATTCCGGGAAATCGAGACGACTATGTGCGCCGCGGCTCTCTTTGCGGGCGAGGGCGCAGCGCGTGACGCATTCGGCTACCGTCAACATGGACTTCAAATCGCGCGCGAGGTGCCAACCGGGATTGAAGAGCCGCGAACCTTCGACGCGTACGCGCGCCGCGCGATCACCGAGATGTTCGATTTCTGCGAGCGCGCGCTTCAGGTCGTCCTCATTGCGATAGATGCCCACTAAAGCCTGGAGGGTATCCTCCAACTCACGGTGAATTTCATACGGACCTTCGCCGTCTCGGCGCTCGAAAGGCTGAAGCATTTCACGCGCCGCGTCTTCGACCTGCGCGCTGTCGAATGTTGGCGCGGCCGTCTCTTTTGCATGCTTCGCGGCGGCAGCGCCGGCGCGACGGCCGAAAACGAGCAAGTCCGAAAGCGAATTGCCGCCGAGGCGGTTGGCGCCGTGAAGTCCGGCGGCGGCTTCCCCGGCGGCGAAGAGACCGGGAATTGAGGCTTGCGCGGATTCCGCGTCCACGCGAATGCCGCCCATCACGTAGTGGCAAGTCGGGCCAACTTCCATCGGCCCCGTGGTGATATCGACGTCGGCGAGTTCCTTGAACTGGTGATACATGCCGGGGAGCTTGCGCTTCACGTACTCGGCGGGCTTGTGCGAGATATCGAGATACGCGCCACCGTGTTCCGTGCCGCGGCCTTCGCGCACTTCGGTGTAAATCGAGCGGGCAACGACGTCGCGCGTGGAGAGTTCCATGCGCTTGGGATCGTATTTTTCCATGAAGCGCTCGCCGAGACGGTTGCGAAGGATGCCGCCTTCGCCGCGCACTGCTTCCGTCACCAAAATTCCCTGCACGCCGGGAGGCCAGACCATGCCGGTGGGATGGAATTGCACAAATTCCATGTCCATCAGCTCGGCGCCTGCTTCATAGGCGAGCGCCATGCCGTCGCCGGTGTATTCCCACGAATTTGAAGTGACTTTCCAGGCTTTGCCAACGCCGCCCGTGGCAATGACGACGGATTTCGCTTTGAAAACGACGAAGCGGCCCTGTTCGCGCCAATAGCCGAAGGCGCCGGCGATTCGGTCGCCGTCCTTCAGCAGGCGCGTGATCGTGCACTCCATATAAACGTCGATGCCCATACTGACGCCGCGATCCTGAAGCGTGCGAATCATTTCCAAGCCGGTGCGATCGCCGACGTGGCAGAGGCGCTTGAAAGTGTGACCGCCAAAGGCGCGCTGCATGATGTCGCCGGATTCGGTGCGGTCGAAGAGAGCACCCCACTGCTCGAGCTCGCGCACGCGGTCGGGCGCTTCCTGGGCGTGAAGCTGGGCCATGCGCCAATTGTTAAGGAATTTTCCGCCGCGCATGGTGTCGCCGAAATGCGTGCGCCAGTTGTCGCCCGCGTCCACATTGGCCATGGCAGCGGCGATACCGCCTTCCGCCATCACCGTGTGCGCTTTGCCAAGCAGCGATTTGCAGACGACGCCCACGGATGCGCCTTGATTGAGCGCCTCGACGGCGGCGCGGAGGCCAGCTCCGCCCGCTCCGATGATGAGCACATCGTGTTCGTGTGTTTCGTATTTTTCGTTCAAAAGAGTCTCAGGTCCCGGATCGTGCCTGTAGCAACCAGCCTGACGTACAGGTCTGCAAAACCCACAGCGAAGAGGCTCATCCACGCGATCAGCATGTGGCGCGCGTTTAACACGCTAAGCTTGCGCCAAAGTCCCAGGCGCGCCCCGCCGAACTTGGCGCACGAAAAACAGTCGAGCTTGCCGCCAACCAGATGGCGGGCCGAGTGGCAAGAGAGCGTGTAGAACGTCAACAGACTGACGCTTGCCAGCAGGACCAGCGAACCAACCCCGATTCCGAAATGACCCTCCCAGATGAAGCCGCGCACGGCATCGCGCCACAAAAAAGCCAAATAAACGATGGAGAGATAAAAAAAGTAGCGATGGATATTTTGGAGAATCAGCGGGAAGGCGGTCTCGCCGCGATAATTATGCTTGCGTTCGCCGACGGCGCACGCGGGAGGGTCGAGGAAATAGGCGCGATAGTAGGCTTTCCGATAGTAGTAGCACGTGGTACGGAAACCGAGTGGTCCCGCGAGAACCAAAAGCGCGGGAGAGAACGGCCACCAGCGATGTTCAGAATCAATCAGCGGAGAATAAAAAGGAGAAAGGTAGGGACCCCATTCATAAAAATGGCCTTCAAAAGCGCGAAAAGTGGCGTAGACGACGAAAATGCCGAGGCCGATGGCGACCAGCACGACGTCGAACCACCACAAGTCGCGGCGCTGCGTCGCGCCGAAGTGGTCGAGTTGATTCACGGGCTGTACGGTTTGAGATTCCGCCACGAGCTGCCGCCTTTTGCACTTTCGCGGCGACATATTAGTATCCGGCCCAAGGCAAGTCAACGCATCGAAGCAAGTCCAAGGCGATTAGCTTGCCTTTATTCCACGAGCATTGTGGTTTACGATTCGCAACTAACACCACCAATTGTTACTAACAAATGGGTAATGGCCTTTGAAGGGAGATCGGTGATATGGCGAAGCCGAACGAAAAAAGCATCAAGGTGCTGGCGATTGACGGAGGCGGAATACGCGGGATTATCCCGGCGGTGATTCTTGGCGAACTGCAGAAACGCCTTGGCAAGGATTTGTGGCAAGCCTTTGACCTGATTGCCGGAACGTCGACGGGCGGCATCATCGCGCTGGGAATCGGGACTCAGGGCAATCAAGGCGCGGCGTATTCGCCGAGCCAGCTTGTCGAGCTTTACGTGCAAAACGGTCCCGCGATATTTCGCAAGAATTTCTTCACGCCGGCGAGACAGCTTATTCTTCCCAAGTATTCTCCAGATTCGTTGGAAGCAACACTGGCGAGGTTTTTTCAGGACACCGAGTTGCGGACGGCGCTGACTCCCCTTTTGATATCGAGCTATGATCTGGAGGGACAAATACCATTTTTCTTTAAGAGCCACCGAATCGCGGCGGACCCGAGTTACAACTGGAAGGTGACAGAAGCGGCGCGGGCGACATCTGCCGCGCCGACATTCTTTCCTCCACTCCATTTGAAGAAGAACGGTCAGGACTTTGCGCTCGTAGACGGCGGAGTGTTCGTCAACAACCCGTCAATGGCGGCGTATGCCGAAACGAGAACGCTATATCCAGATGCAACGCAGATCGTGATTGTTTCGGTCGGCACAGGCAACCGGCAGGACCAGATTACGTACGCGACGGCAAAAGGATGGGGATTGCTGGGCTGGGCGAAGCAGATTGTGCCGGTGTTGATGGATAGCGTTTCGGAGGCGGTGGATTACGAGTTAGGGTCTTTGCCAGGATGCACCTATTACCGGCTGCAGGTTCCCTGGGCGCAATTGGAGCGGGCGTCGAGCGATATGGACGACGTGACGCCGGAGAATCTGGCAAATTTACAGAGTGTGGCGAACGATTACGTGACATCGATTACGGATTTGCTGGAAAAAATATGCGCTAGCCTCAAGGAAGGCCGTGGAAGCGATATGCCGGGAATTGGACGCCAGCCGAGCTGATGCAATGAACCGTTAAAACCGCGATCAATCGCCGTGCATGCCCGCTAGCCATTTCATGACGACTCGCTTTTGGTCAGATTCCATCTCTGTAAACGAAATCCCCATGCCTTGGTTCGGCCGAGAATGCGCAACCGCGCCAAAGGCAGTGAATGTCGCTCCCGCATGGGTGATGGTGACACGAACCTTGGAGTCAGAGGGAAATGGATTCGAGGTAGTCACATAACAGCCATGCAGGCTTAGGTCACCGGTGCGGGCATTAACGCGAGTTTCACGTTGCGCTTCCAGGAGTTCGACAGTGGCGAAGAATGGATGCCGGGGCTCACGTCTATGCTCATTTTCAGATGTCATGCGAGGACTCCTCACGCGTTTGGGACGCGAGCCAATCTATTCCCCACGAGCCAACACCGTCAAGAAAGTTCGATTCTCTTTTGCGGATGCGGATCCCCTTGATATTTTGCTACCAGGAAAGCTGCGTTTCGACGGGCGCGGAATAATCGATACCTTCGACTTCGAAGCCGAAAAGCGCGCGGAATTCATGCTGAAAGCCGGCGAAATCGCTGAGGTCGCGCAAATTTTCCGTGGTGACAGTCGGCCAAATTGCGGCGACTTCCTTTTGCACGTCGGCGCGCATCTCGCGGTCATCCAGGCGAATGCGACCGGCTTCGTCGAATTTCGGAAGCGTTCCCTCAGCCAGAAAATCAAAGAAAAGGCGGCGCATCTGTTCGAGAGCGCCTTCGTCGAGATTTTTCCGCTTCATCACGCGAAATAAAATACTCATGTAAAGCGGTACAACGGGAATCGCGGCGGAGGCTTGCGTGACGATGGCTTTGTTAACGGCGATGCGCGCTTCGCCGCCGAGTTGGTTGTCCAACATTTCATCGAGCACATGCGCCGTTTGCTCGAGATGTTTCTTGGCCGCTCCGATTGTTCCGTCGCGATAAATGGGCCAGGTGATTTCCGGGCCGATGTAGGAATAGGCGAGCGTGCGGGCATTTTCGGCGAGAAGATTTTCACCAGCGAGCATGTCGAGCCAGTGTTTCCAATCCTCGCCACCCATCACCGTAGCAGTGTCTGAGATTTCGGTTTCATTTGCGGGAGGAATGGTGACTTCCGAGACTTTTTCGGAGTCTAGTTCGACGGTCTTATTTGTGTAAGCAGAACCAATTGGCTTCAAGACGGAGCTGTGACCTTGGCCGGAGCGCGGATCTATTCGCCTGGGCGCGGCGACGCTGTAAATGATCAAGTCGATCTTGTCCATTTCCTTGCGGACAATTTCGGCAACGGCGCCCTTGGCGGCGTCCGAAAAAGCGTCGGCGTTAATCGTGGCCGCGAACAGACCGTCTTTCCGCGCCAAATCGTGGACAGCGGCGGTGTTGTAAAAGCCCGCGCTCGCCGTCTTGTTGCCGTCAGGCTCGCGTTCCAGGCAGACGCCGAGCGTCTTTGCGCTGAATCCCCAAGCAGCCGCGATTCGCGAAGCGAGACCGTATCCGGTGGACGAGCCGATGACGAGTACGGACGTGATTCCGGCGAGCGGCGGTTGCGCTTGCGAGCGGATGGCGGCTATTTGGCGTTCTACATTGCGCCGGCAGCCTTCGGGATGAGCGTTCACGCAAATGAATCCGCGGGAGCGCCGCTGCACGATTTGTCGGGGCATCAGTTTTTCGACCGTCCTTTTCGATTTGAGACGCATGTAAAGCAGAACCTATTCGCGCTGTGACTGTCAAGTTTCCCCTGTTGGCGTGAGGGCTACGGCCTTCCGCGAATTACATCTTTCTGTGTTGACATGGCCCGCATCTCGCCGTATAAATATGCAGAGAATTGAATATTCAAACAATGGACATTGCAATGGGTACACACAAACGCTTCCGGCAAGGGCAAATTCTTAAATTGGTAGGGGCCGAGCCGGTTCCTAACCAGGATGATTTGCGCCGGAGACTGAATCATATGGGTGTGCGCGTGACGCAAGCGACGCTATCGCGCGACCTTCGCGAGTTGAAGCTGGTGAAAACCGCGGACGGCTACCGTCCGCTGGGTTCGGCGCCGGAGGAATCGTCGCCGGTGCCGCAACTGGCGCGAGCGCTACGCGAATTTCTGGTGGATGTGAGGCCCGCGCAAAATATGCTGGTGCTGAAAACTCCTCCGGGCGGAGCGCAGCCGCTGGCCGCCGCAGTGGACGGCGAACATTGGAAGGAAGTGGCGGGGACTCTTGCGGGCGACGACACGGTTTTGATTATCACGCCGTCGCGAGCAGCACGCGCGGCCATTCAGAAACGCATGGAGGATTTGCTCCGATGAGCGACGCGCCGAGGGTGGCGGTGGTCGGAGCGACGGGTTATGCGGGGTTTGAACTGGCCCGATTGTTGCTGCGACATCCGCGAGCCGCAAAATCAATTTTCTATCTGCGCGGAGAGAACGCGACGGCGCGTTGCCTGACGGAGATTTTCCCGCAACTGCGCGGCTGGGGAGAAGCTCCCTGCCGGCCGCTGTCGGTTGACGCAATTGTGGAGAGCGGTGCGACGGCGGCATTTCTGGCGACACCGCATGAGGCTTCGCTCGAGCTTGTTCCGGAACTGATGAACGCGGGCATTCGCGTGATCGACTTGAGTGGAGCGTTCCGGTTTCGCGACGGTGAAACATTTTCGCGATGGTACAAGCTGCACGCGCCGAACGCTGAGGCGCTTCGCGGCGCAACGTACGGATTGCCGGAGCTTTACTCCGTCGAGTTGCCGGGCACGAAGGTCGTGGCGAATCCTGGTTGTTACCCGACATCCGTGATTTTGGGATTGCGGCCGCTTGTTGATGCGGAGTGGATTGATCTGGCGCGCGGCATCGTTTGCGATTGCAAGTCCGGCGCGAGCGGCGCGGGGAAAGAACCGAAGCGCGACACGCAATTCGTGGAAGTGAATGAAAACTTTCGCGCGTATGGATTATTCACGCACCGACACACGCCGGAAGTGACGGAGCATCTGGGAATTTCGCCGGAACACATGATCTTTACGACGCACCTGCTGCCGATCGAGCGAGGAATCTTGTCGACGCTGTACGTTTGGCTGAACGAGCCAAAACGCGCCGAAGAAATCGAATCTCTGTTTCGCAAATTTTACGCGGAGCGGCCGATGGTGCGAGTCTGGCCCGCGGGAAAACTGCCCGAACTGCAGCACGTGACGCGTACAAATTTTTGCGATATCGGATTTGCGCTGGACGAATCGGGCAAACGGCTGGTTGTGGTTTCGTGCCTGGACAATTTGGGGAAAGGCGCGGCGGGACAGGCCGTGCAGAATTTCAACGTGATGCATGGCTATGCGGAATCGGAAGGATTGATATGAGGCTGGTAATCAAAGTAGCCGGGGCGCTGCTGGACGACGAAGCCTCGGTGCGCTCGTTGGCACGGCAAATCGCCGAACTCGCGAAAAATGGCCACGAGTTGCTGGTGATTCACGGTGGCGGAAAGATTTTTACCGCGACGCTGGGACGGATGGGGATTACGAGCCGGTTCGTGGGCGGCTTACGCGTGACGGACCGCGAAACTCGCGACGCGGCGGTGATGGTGTTTGCCGGACTGCTGAACAAACGGCTCGCGGGCGCGATTTCACTTGCGGGGCAGACGTCTGTCGGGATTTGCGCGTCTGACGCGGCGTGTTTTTTGGCGGAGCCGATGTTTCACGAGGGCGATTCTGGCGGACTTGGTTACGTGGGCTACTTGACTGGCGTGAATCTGGAATTTCTGAGTTCACTGTGGCGCGCGGGAGTGGTGCCGGTGGCGTGCTGTCTCGGCCTAGGGTCGGATGGCGAGCTTTACAACATCAACGCTGATCACATGGCCGCTGCGGCGGCGGAATATTGCCAGGCCGAGCGGCTGATTTTTCTGACCGATGTGGCCGGCGTGCTCGATGGGGAAAAAGTGCTGGATAAAGTGACGGGCGCGGAAATTGAAGAGTTGATCCGTCATCAAAAGGTATCCGGCGGAATGGTGCTGAAGCTCGAAGCAGCGAAACGCGCGCTGGCCGGAGGCGTTCGACAGGTGCGCATCGTGGGCGGCACACGTCCACGCGCGCTGCATTCGGCCACAAAGGGCGCGAAAGGTCCGGGAACGCGCGTCCTACCGATACGATTGCCCCTACAAGCCAAATACGCCGCGCGCGCTGGGCGATAAAAATGATGATGCGAAAAATAACGCGGAGACCCGTGCCGTCAAAAAAAGCCGGCGATGCGCGGATCCTGCGCGATGCGAATCAGTATATGGTCGGCACGTACCGCCGGCCGCCGATTGTTTTCACGCATGGCAAAGGCTGCCGTCTCCACGATGCGAGCGGACGCGGCTACCTTGATTTTCTCGGCGGCATTGCGGTGAATGCGCTGGGCTATTCGCATCCGCGGCTGGTGCGCGTGATGCGGCGCGAGGCAGCGCGGGCAATTCACTTTTCCAATCTATTTCACAATCCGTTTCAGGGGCCGCTCGCGAAAAAGCTCGCGGAATGGTCGGGGCTTGACCGTGTTTTTTTCACCAACAGCGGCACCGAGGCGATGGAAGGCGCGATGAAACTGGCGCGCGCACACGCCAGGAAGAATCACACGGGCGCGCCTCCGAAGACGCGGTTTCTGGCGCTGGAAAATTCGTTTCATGGGCGGACGTTCGGGGCCATCTCGATTACATATCCCGCGAAATACCGCGAACCGTTTGAGCCCCTGGTGCCGGGCGTGGAATTTGTGAAGTTCAACGACGTGGCCGATCTCGAAAGAAAATTTGATGACAGCATTTGCGCGATCGTGCTCGAAACAATTCAAGGGGAAGGCGGGATTTATCCCGTTAGCGGAGCTTTTTGGACGCGCGCGCGCGAACTTGCCACGCAACACGATGCGGCGCTGATTGCCGACGAAATTCAATGCGGGTTGGGACGCACGGGACGCAAATTCGCGTATCAGAAGTTTGCGGCGAAACCGGACATCGTGACGGTGGCGAAGCCGCTGGCAGGCGGGCTGCCGCTGGGTGCGTTCATCGCGAATGAAAAGTTTGCCGCTGCGTTTACGCCGGGCTTGCATGGCACGACGTTTGGCGGCGGGCCGTTCGTTTGCGCCGTGGCGCTGGAATTCTTGGAGACACTTGAAGATGAAAAACTGCTCGAAAATGTTCGCGAACGGGGCGAAGCGCTTCGGCAGGGCTTGGAGAAGTTGCGGTCGCGATTCGACTTTATTCGCGAGGTGCGCGGAGAAGGATTGATTGTGGGCCTCGATCTGTCGATCGAAGGCGCGCCGCTTGTCGAAGAGGCGTTGAAGCGCGGCTTGATCATCAATTGCACGCACGAGCATATCTTGCGCCTGCTGCCTCCGTTTATCGTTCGCGCGCAGGATATCCGCGAATTCCTGAAGGCGCTTGAAGTTGTGCTGGCGAAAGCACCGCGAAAGTCATGGAAGCCGGCGGAAGTGCAGCGGGTGAATCACAGTCCACAGGCCGAAGAAACGGCTGGAGCAATCGCTCACGCCGCAGCGAGGTGAATATGAACGCGATGGCCGCAACCGCAAATGTTCCGACGCTGACGCGCGATCTGCTGACCGGCACCGAATGGGGCGCGGCACAGATTCGCGAGCTCTATCATTTGGCCGCTGACATCAAGGCGCGTCCGGAACGATACCGCAGCGCGCTGGCGGGGCGCTTTCTCGCGATGATTTTTGAAAAGCCGTCACTGCGCACACGCGTTACTTTCGAGGTAGGTATTGCGAGCATGGGCGGAGGAGCGGTCTTTCTGGACCACACGCAATCGCGATTGGGCGAGCGGGAGAGCGTGGCGGACGTTGCGAAAAATCTGGATCGCTGGGTGCAGGGAATCGTCGCACGCGTGTTTGAGCAGAGGTTGCTGGACGAGTTGGCGGAAAACGCGTCGATACCGGTGATTAACGCGCTGTCGGACGGATTTCATCCGTGCCAGGCGCTGGCCGATTTTTTCACGCTGGAAGAGCGTTTTGGTTCGCTGCGCGGCGTGAAGATCGCTTACGTCGGCGATGGAAATAATGTTTGCCATTCGCTGCTGAGCATTGGCGCGCGCGTTGGGGCGCACGTTCGCGTCGCAACGCCTGCTGGTTATGAACCGAGTGCGGAAGTGGTGTCCGAAGCGCGCCGGGCGGCTCGCGAAACGCGCGGCAAAATCGAAATTCTGCGCTCGCCGGAAGAGGCGGTTGCCGGTGCGCAGGCGATCTATACGGATGTGTGGACTAGCATGGGTCAGGAGAATGAAGTTACCGAGCGCGCAGAGATTTTTGCTCCGTATCAAGTGAATGAAGCGCTCTCCACGCAGGCTGATCCGCAGGCGGTGTTCATGCATTGCTTGCCGGCGCACCGCGGTTCGGAAGTTACGGCAGGCGTAATCGACGGGCCGCAGTCGATTGTGTTCGACCAGTCGGAAAATCGGTTGCATGTTCAGAAGGCAATTCTACTCACGCTGCTTGGCTAAGGAGAAAACGTTGGCGAAAAAAGTGGTGCTGGCCTATTCCGGAGGACTCGATACTTCCATCATCATTCCGTGGCTGAAGGAGAATTATCACTGCGAGGTGATCGCCATGATCGGCGATCTGGGGCAGAAAGAAGATCTGGAAGCGGCGCGACGCAAGGCGCTGGCTACCGGCGCGAGCGAGGCGCACGTGGAAGACTTACGCGAGGAATTTATCACCAGCTATATTTGGCCGACGTTGCGTGCGGGCGCAGTCTACGAGCACAAATATTTGCTGGGGACTTCGTTTGCGCGGCCGATATTGGGGCGGCGACAGGCGGAAATGGCGCGCAAAGTGGGCGCCGACGCTGTGGCGCACGGCTGCACGGGAAAAGGCAACGATCAGGTGCGGTTCGAGCTTGCGGTGAAAGCGATCGCGCCCGAGCTGAAAATCATCGCGCCGTGGCGCGAATGGAATATTACTTCGCGAGAAGAAGCGATTGCTTATGCGAAAGAACACAACGTTCCGATTGAGCAGAGCACGAAGAATATTTACAGCCGCGACCGCAATATCTGGCATTTGAGCCATGAAGGCGGGCGTTTGGAAGATCCGGCGAACGCGCCGGACGAGGCGATGTGGCAATGGGTGGTTTCTCCCGCGGCTGCTCCGGATACGCCCACGGAAGTGGAAATCGGATTTGAATGCGGCGTTCCTGTGTCCGTGAATGGCAAAAAGCTCGGCGCGATCGCGTTGCTGGAAGAATTGAACGACATCGCGGCGAAAAATGCGGTGGGACGCATGGACATGGTCGAGAACCGGCTGGTGGGAATCAAATCGCGCGGGGCTTATGAGACGCCCGGCGGAACGTTGCTGATCGCGGCGCATAGGGAGCTCGAGGCGTTGTGCCTGGATCGCGAGACGCTGCATTTCCAGCAGCAACTCTCGCTGCGTTATGCGGAAATGGTCTATTACGGCATGTGGTTCACGCCGCTGCGAGAGGCGCTGGATGCCTTCTTCGCTTCCTCGCAAAAACGCGTGACGGGCTCTGTTGGTTTGAATCTCTTCAAGGGCAACATCAACGTGACGTCGCGCAACTCGGCCTATTCGCTCTATCGCACGAGCCTCGCGAGCTTCACGATGACCGGCTACAACCCCAAGGACGCGGAAGGATTCATCAATCTGTTCGCGTTGCCGATCACCGTTCCCGTGGGCAAGGGAAATGCGGCGAAATGAGCGAGGCGGGGCAAAAAAAGATGTGGGGCGGGCGCTTCGAACGCGCGCCGGACAAAGCGTTTTACGAATTCGAATGCTCGTTCGCATTCGACCGGCGGTTGCTGCCGTTTGAACTGCAACTCGATCGCGCATGGGCGCGGGGCTTGGAGAAAATCCATATTTTGAGCGCCGGGGAAGCGAAGCAAATAATAGCGGCGCTCGAACAAATCGAAAAGCGCGCGCGCGCCGAACCTGCGTGGCTCGACGCTTCGGAAGCGGAAGACGTGCACCACTTTGTGGAATCCACGCTAACGGAGATGCTCGGGCCGCTAGGGCAAAAACTTCACACGGGGCGCAGCCGCAACGAAATGATCGTCACGGAATTCCGGATGTTCATTAAAGCCGCCGCAGCGGACACGCGGAAAGCTGTGACCGTTCTTATCAGGGCGTTTGTGGAGCAGGCCGAGCAGAATTTCGGCGTGGCCATGCCGGGCATGACGCACATGCAATTGGCGCAGCCGATATTGCTTTCGCATTTTCTGCTGGCGCATGCGGAAGCGTTTTTTCATGACCTGGATCGGATTGCTTTTGCGGCCAATACTTCGGATGCGTGTCCTTTGGGCGTGGGGGCGCTGGCGGGCTGCGCGTTTCCGATTGACCGGCGCGGTCTGGCGGATGATTTGGGATTCGGACGAATTACTCGCAACAGCATCGATTCCGTGAGCCGGCGCGATTTCGCGCTGGATTATCTTTTCGCGCTGGCCGTTCTGTCGAATCACCTGTCGCGCCTGGCAGAGGACATGACCTTGTTCGCGTCGCCGGGTTTTGGGTTCGTCATTTTGCCGGACGAGTATTCGACGGGCAGCAGCCTGATGCCGCAGAAGAAAAATCCGGATGCATGGGAATTGATTCGCGGGAAATCGGGGCGAGTTGCGGGCGCGCTCGTATCGCTGCTGGTCACGATGAAAGGGCTGCCGACGAGTTACCAGCGCGATTTGCAAGAGGACAAAGAGCCGCTCTTCGATGGGCATGATCAAACGCTGGCGATGACACGAATCGCTGCGGGAGCCGTGAGCGCGACGAAATTCAATTTGGCGAATTTGCGCAAGGCGGCAGAAGATCCCGCGTTGATTGCTACCGAGGCGGCGGATTATTTGGTGGCGAAGGGGATTCCGTTCCGGCAAGCGCACGAAATTATTGGGAAGATGGTTCACGACACGGATGGGAGTGAACAGGGATATGCGCAATGGCCCCTGGCAAAGTTAAAACAATATTCTCCGGCGTTTGAGGCGAATTTTGGCGAAGCGCTGACGCTCGAGGCATCTCTTGCGCGGCGGCGAGCGCCGGGCGGGACGGCGCCGGAAGCTGTCCGCGAAGCGCTCGCCGAGGCGAAAGCGCGGCTTGGCGCAGAAGAGAAGAGGGCATGAGGGCGCGGCGGGCACGATTTGAAGACGCAACCGCGATTCACGCACTGATCGCGCATTACGCTGCCGAAGGAATTTTGCTGCCACGCACCGAGGAGAATGTGCGCGAACACGCGGGAGGGTTTCTGGTGCTGGAAGAAAAGGGCCGGATTGCGGGCTGCGTGTCGCTCGAAAATTACGGCACTGAACTTGCGGAGATTCGGTCGCTCGCGGTGAGTCCGGAAATTCGCGGGCGCGGACTGGGCGCGCGGCTCGTGCAATATGCGCTTACGGAGGCGCGGCGGCGGAAGATTGCGCGGGTGTTTGCGGTTACGCATGCGCCAGAATTCTTCGTGCGTCAAGGCTTTGGCACTTCGTCGCGGCACGCGCTGCCGGAAAAAATCGCGCGAGATTGCTCCGCGTGCCCAAAAGCGCGGGGCTGCCGGCTGGTGGCGGTGATCGCCACGGTGATTCCAGAGCGCGCCGCGTTGCCGATACTGAGTGACACCTTCACGTCATCTCGGGCTGCATGAAGCCGCGCATTAACGCATCGCTGATTCCTAAAGGTTTTGAATTTTCAGCCATGGTATGCGGGCTGAAAAAGTCCGGCCTCGATTTGGGGTTGATCGTCAGCGAAATGCCCGCCGCAGCCGCCTGCGTGGTCACCACGAATCTTGTCAAGGCAGCTCCGGTGCTGATTTCCCAGGCGCATCTGCGGCGTTCCGCCAATGCCATGCGCGCAATCATCGTTAATTCCGGGAACGCGAATTGCGCTACTGGACCTGAGGGGCTCAGCATTGCCGCGACGACCGCTCTCAAAACAGCTTGGGAGTTAGGACGTTACCATCCTTCACAAATCCTTGTATGTTCTACTGGCGTCATTGGCGTGCCTCTTCCCTGGAGGAAGATAATCAATGCAATTCCGCGCCTAGTTCGAACGAGGACCGCAACGGCGAAAGCGTTCAAACAATTTACGCGCGCCATCATGACCACGGACACGCGGCCAAAATTCGCCGCCTCGATCTGCCGCGTCGGTGGGAAACGAGTGCGGCTTCTCGGCTGCGCCAAGGGCGCGGGAATGATTCATCCGAATATGGCGACGATGCTCGCATTCGTCGTGACGGACGCGACCGTTTCGGCGAGCGTGCTTCGGCGTGCGTTACGCGATGCAGTGGGCAAAACATTCAACGCGATCACTGTCGATGGAGATACTTCGACAAACGATACGCTGGCGCTGCTGGCGAATGGCGCTTCCGGCGCGCGGGCCATTCGTCCGGATAACGCGGATTACCGAAGGCTTCTTGGCGCGCTCGAATCCATTTGCCGTTCGCTGGCGCTGCAAATTGTCGCCGATGGCGAGGGGGCGCACCGAGTGGCGGAAATCGAGGTTCGCGGCGCGCCGTCCGAGCGTGCGGCGGATGACGTGGCGCGAACGATTGCAAATTCGCCGCTGGTGAAAACGGCGCTTGCGGGCGCTGACCCCAACTGGGGCCGAATACTGGCGGCTGCCGGACGCTCGGGCGTTCGATTCAATCCCGACCGCGTCGAAATTCGCGTGGCGGGAATTTTGATGTGCCGTAATGGATGCGCGCATCTTTTCGATGAGAGCGCGGCGCATCGGAAGATGCTCGCCGCGCATGTTCCGATCGTGGTGAATTTACGCGCCGGGAGTGGTGTGGCGCGCGTGTGGACATGCGACTTCACCGGCGACTACGTCCGCATCAACGCCAGCTACCGCAGTTAGACGAATTTCGCGAATCCCTATTTCAAATTGGCGCTTTCTTACGCGATGGCGGCGTCTTGTTTCTGCTTGGGGCGGTTCAGCGGAACTTCGGTGGACTCGACACGCCCGGCGACGTACCGATAACTCTCCAGGAACGTTCCGGCGACGCCCTGGCGGACGAGTTGCGGCAGATCGAGTTTCGCTTCGGCGGCGTCGAGTTCCGCCGGCGTGGCATGAAGCGCAGGGCTGCGCGGCATAAAGACGGGGCAGCAGTCGTGAAATGGCTCGGCGGAAATATCGTGCGTGCCGATTTTCCGCGCAAGAGCGAGAATTTCCAGTTTGTCGGTGCCCGCAAGGGGACGGAAAACGGGAAGGCTGGCGGCGACTTCGACGGCGACCATATTGCGAAGGGTTTGAGACGCGACTTGTCCAAGGCTGTCGCCGGTGACGAAGGCGAGGGCGTGGTCGCGACGCGCGAGAACTTCCGCGATGCGCAGCATCATGCGGCGGTAAAGCAAAATGCGGCAACTCTCCGGCGCGTAACGCACGATTTCGCGCTGGATGGATTCGAATGGAATGCGATAAAGCTTTGCGCTGAATTGCCAGGGCACGAGCTGACGTACCAATGCGCGCGCGACATGCAATGACGATTCGCCGGGCCGCGCTCCCGTGCCATAAAAATGGGCGAAGGAAAGATGCGCGCCGCGCTTCATCATTTGATATGCGGCGACCGCAGAATCGAAGCCCCCGGAAAGCAGGCACATCATTTTGCCGGCCGTGTTCGCGGGCAAGCCGCCGGGGCCGGGAATCTTTCGCGCGTAAACGAGAGCCGGGCCGGAGGTGATTTCGATCCGGCAAGTCACGTTGGGATCGTTCAACTTCACGCGAACATTGCGGCCCGCATCCCGCAAACGATCGAGCAGGAAACGGCCGACGACAGTTTCGATTTCCGAGCTGCGGTGCGCGAAGGATTTGTCACTGCGCTTGGCGCGGACGGCAAAGGTCGTAAAAGATAGCGGTTCGACTTCCGCCCAGGCCGCTTCGCAAAGCGCCGAAAGATCAGGCTCAACGGGACGCGCAATTGCGTAATAGGCGATTCCCGAAATCTTACCGATGCGCGTGAGCGTTTCTTCGAGCGATGCGCCTTCTTTCAAAAGTACAAGGAGACGGTCGTTCGGCCGTTCGATTTTATCCAGCGGAATGCCTTCGAGGCCCAGACGGACCGCGCCGGCCAGCTTCGAGACGAAGAACCGTTTGTTGCGGCCCTTAAGCCACAATTCATGATAATGAATGACAATTGCCGGCTGGTTCATTCCAAAACTGCTCCGTAGAAGTTCTTAGGAGTATACCAGTCAAGGCTCATTTGGGCACCCCGACAGCCTTGCGCTCCATGTGTTGCTTTGCGGTCTTGCCGCGTGGCATCGGATGTGTCGCAGTGGTTCGTAACCTTATCGATACAAAAGACTCCGAGGTGCGACTTTACTTGACAGCAGGGGTTACAATCCACGGCACCTGAAGATTATAGGCGTGACGCAGCGCGATGCGACCCTCCGGAGGGATTTCGCATCCAATGGGTTGCGACGGAAAAAATTGGGGAGGGTCCGATGTGGATCCGCCGGGATTGGGACGACTTTTTTAACCGAATACGGAAGCGCGGTACCGCGGTGCATCCACCGCGGCCCGTGGATCGATCTGCGCGAAACCGCTTGGTTCCGGCGGAAGGCTACAGTTTGGCGGAACTCGATGATGCCGGGCTCAGCTTAGAGCAGGCTGAAGTCCTAGGACTTCCCGTCGATGCCATGCGCTTGGGGAGCGACCAGGCAAATGTTACAGCCCTCCAGATGTTCCTCAGGGCCAGCCGCGCCCGCTACTGACTTTCCCGTGCTTTTCCACTTCATGTACTCTTGACGCGGACATTGAAATCGGTAAACTTCCCTTTCTTATCATGGCGACTCAACCTAACCCGGCGACGCTGGCTCCGACCCCGGAAGACTCACTGCGGGAGCTCGAGTTTCCTCAGCGGGAGGCCGCTTTTTTTTATGGCCTGTTTTTGCGCGGGCATTCTCCGGAGCAGCTTCGCCGCGACATTGAAGTGCCCGCTGGCGTGCTTGCCAAATGGGACCGCGACTCCACGCGGCAGCCGGAGTTGCGCATTTTGTTTGAGCGAATGGTGGAGTATCGCCGGCACGTGCTGGCGATTTTCGATTCGCTTGTGGGCTTCGACACAAGGACACAACCACTGCAGTAGCATGCGCTGAAGATTCTGACCCTTCCCCGAAATTACCCATTCCTGTTCCAGCCACGCTGATTAGATAACGTTCGGATGACTGTCGGCATAGTCGAGGCAAAGCAGAATCTGGGCGGGGATAAAGAGAGTTATTCTGTGACGGCTTCCGCTTCGTTGACTGGCAACGGAAGCTCGTTTACACTCGAATCACTCGATCTTGCAGTTCAGTCGAGGGCCGCTTCTAATCCCCGGTAGCTCAATGGTAGAGCATTCGGCTGTTAACCGAAGGGTTGCTAGTTCGAATCTAGCCCGGGGAGCCAAATTCTCCTTCTCCATCAATTAGTTACAGACGGCGGTCGAGAATTCTTTTTCCGTCTGCGGACGACTGTCACGTAAATGTAACACCTTGCGGCGGCCGTAAAGACGCGAGTTCGCCTTCTCGACAGCTTTTCGCACCTGATCGGCCATTCCCAACTGGTAGCGCCGTTTGGTTTCCGGACTCGAGTGCCGCATGGCGCGCTGCACAACTGCATCTGGTGCCACTTCACTCAAGCGAGTGCAGAACACATGCCGCAGGGTGTAAAGCGGAAACTGCGGAACTGTGGTACGCAAAAATTCCATCCGATTCTTTATCTGGCTCAAATACTGGACTTAGGTGTTTCTCTTCCGATCCCGGAACTCCGCAAAAGCGGGTCTCCTTCGCACAAAAGCCCTTCTCAACCAGACGGCCGTTGTGCCATTCTGACGCCCCATGTCACGATTCTTTTCCGGTGCGACACGTTCATTGGACTCCTTCCTTAACTTGGTCACTGATCTCGTCAGAGACGGACTTCATTTCTTCCGTCTCATGCTCCGTTCACACACGGCCCTAAGCGCCGAAATTCTGTTCCTGCGAAAACAACTGGCCTTCTACGAAGAGCGGCAGGCGCAACCACGGCGATTGAACGACTCCGCTCGCTTCTCTCTGGCTTTTTGGTCTCGCCTGTTCGATTGGAAGAACGCCTTGGTGATCGTCAAGCCTGAGACCCTAATCAGCTGGCATCGTAAAGGCTTCAAGTTGTTCTGGCGCTGGAAGTCGCAAGCGGGTCGGCCTCGTATTCCCAAGAATATCCGTGCGCTCATCGTCCGGATGGCGCGAGAGAATCCGACCTGGGGACAAGCCCGAGTAGCGGCCGAGCTGTCGCTGAAGCTGGGAATCTATGTTTCTCCGCGCACCGTGCGCGCCTATTGGCCTCCCGACCCTGACGGACGAGGACCACGCAGAATATCCTCGCAGCGCTGGAGCACGTTTGTGAGGAATCCCGCGCAGTCCATCGTGGCTTGCGACTTCTTGGTGGTCGTGACCGCTCGATTCCGCATCCTTTACGTCTTCTTGTTCATGGAAGTCGAGACGAGACGGATCGTGCATTGCAACGTCACCGTGCACCCGACGGCAGAGTGGACCTTGCAGCAGTTCCGAGAAGCGATTCCAAGCGACCATCCCTACCGTTTCCTCATTCACGACCGTGACTCGATCTTCGCAGCCGAAGTGGACGAGCAGCTGAAGACATTCGGGCTGAGGGTGCTGCGCACTCCAGCACGGGCACCCCAGGCGAATGCTTACTGCGAACGGCTCGTGGGAACCGTACGTCGCGAGTGTTTGGACTTCTTGATTCCACTCGGTGAAACACATCTGCGAGGAATCCTGAATGGGTGGGTTGCCCACTACAATCACGGGCGCCCTCATTTGAGTTTGGGGCCGGGGATTCCTGAACCTGTTGAGATTCACCTCCCTCCGCAACCCCACGGCAGACACTTTTCAGCCAAGGATTGCAAGGTTGCGGCTCGCGCGGTCCTCGGCGGCCTCCATCATGAATATTACTGGGAAAGAATCGCCGCATGAAACGCCGCCCCTTGGTCACCTCGCCGCTCGAATGGCAAATGACCGCTGCACCGGTCCCGCATCCGGTCATTCCCGTCTTCGCCGAACGCGGCGGCACGCAACTCCAGACACCGCGGGCAACGGTCCTTGTGGACTCGCGAGAACAAAATCCTTTCGACTTCACCCGTTTCAAGGGATGGTTTGCGGGAATCGAAAAGAAAGCGCTCGTGCTGGGAGACTATTCCATCGCCGGACTGGAAGATGTCTGTGTCGTGGAGCGGAAGGATCTCTCGGACCTAGTTCATTCCTGCACGGTGGAACGGACGGCTTTCGTCAACCGGCTCCCGCTCATGGCGCGGTACCCCCATCGCTTATTGGTGGTGACAAGCACGCTCAGTCAGGTCAAATCTCCTTACGCCCATTCGAGCTTTGACCCGAACCGGACGGCGCAGTTCCTGGTGGCTGCACTGGCGGGGCTGCAGGTGCCTTTCGTTTGCAGCGAGACGCACGAGCTGGGGGAAGAACTCGTGGGTTCCTACCTCTACCAAGTTCATCTCTACCACTGGCTGGAGTCCAACGACTACGGCCGGTTCCTGTCGGACAATAATATATAGAGGTTGAGCGCCGAAGCGGACGGCAAAGCGTCAGCGCCAGAATTTGAGTCTCAGACGGAATTTTTGCGTAGCACAGGGGTTCACTGTGCAGGTTTCTCTCACGCAGTGGCTGGAGTGAACCCCTAGAGTGAGACAGTTTGGTCGTGCACACATCCGCCACTCGGCAGTACGGTCGGTTTGCAATATGATTTGACAGAGCGACCGACCAAAATGGCCCTAGAGAATAACGAGGCTGTCCTCCGGAAGACGCAGCTATTCGCAAGGCTCACCGAAAGCGAGATGCGCCCGCTATGCGCACGCGTGAGCAAGAGGCATTTCGGTCGCGGCGAGACGCTGTTTAGCGAAGGCGACCAATGCCATGGACTGTTTGTGGTAGCCACGGGGAGAATTCGGATTTTCAAATTGTCTCCGTCGGGTCGCGAACAGGTGTTAGCAGTCGAAGGACCGGGGAGCTCTTTTGCCGAGCTTCCTGTTTTCGACGGAGGAATGTATCCGGCCTCAGCATCCGCCCTGGAAGATGCCGAAGTGCTCTTCATCTCACGCAAGGATTTTCAAAACTACTGTCGCGAACATCCTGAGGTAGCCCTCAAGGTTCTTGCGGTGGTCGGTTCTCGGTTGCGGCGTCTAGTCGGGATCATCGAAGATCTGTCCTTCACAACTGTGAGGCAGCGTTTGATTTCGCTCTTATTGCGGTTAGCCCAAGGAGGCGGAACCGCTACAAAAGAAGGCGTCCGGGTCCAATTGACAACCACCCACCAAGACCTGGCTGCGGAATTGGGAACTGTCCGGGAGCTCGTGTCCCGAAATCTGAGTCGTCTCCAAGCTGAAGGACTTCTGGAAGTAGACGGCCGCACGATCATCGTAAAAGACCTGTCCGGGCTCAAGCGAGAACAGATCACGTCGGAGTAGGGCGCAAACCCGCTCGTTGTGAAATCAGAGACCAAGTGACTTTAGTCACTGGCAACAACTAACGAGAAATAGACAATGTTGACCGTGATGGAGGTCATCATGGAATTCAAAAGCGAAACGAGAATGAAGGACATCGCGCTTTCGAATCCGGCGGCCAGGCAAGTGCTGGAGGACGCCGGGCTGGATTATTGCTGTGGTGGCGGCAAGTCGCTTCACGAGGCGTGCCTTCACGCGAATGTCTCCTCCGAGGAAATATTGAGCCGTTTGAGAGAAAACGCCAAAGACACCGGACCTGAGGATCTGAACTGGGTGGCAGCGCCGTTGTGCGAGCTGACCCGGCACATTCGTGAGAAGCACCATCGATACGTTCGCGAAGCGATTCCTCGCACGCGAGCCTTGTCGGAAAAAGTCGCCACAAAACACGGCCAGAATCATGCCGAGCTAGTAGGCATCGGGAAGCTTTTCGCGGAGGTTGGCCGAGAGATGATCATGCACATGCAGAAGGACGAGCAAATTCTATTTCCGTACGTAGACGCGTTGGAGCGGGCAGTAAAGGCAAATACTTCGGTTGAACCGCCTTTCTTTCAGACTGTAAAGAATCCCATCCATGCCATGATGCAGGAGCACGATGCTGCGGGAGATTTGGTGCGGCAAATTCGCGTTTTGAGTTCGGAATACACGCCTCCGGGAGATGCCTGCACTAGCTTCAAAGCACTGTACGAAGCCCTCAGAGAATTCGAAGCGGACCTTCACCAGCACGTCCATCTCGAAAACAATGTCCTGTTCCCTCGTGCTGTGGACTTGGAAGCCTCAGCCACAACGGAACGGGTTTGATTAAGGGATTAGGCTCAACGGCAGTTCGTGGAGGATGGGATGGTTCAGTTCGATGACGCGCACAGAGCTGTTCATTATCCGCCTGACCGTCGTTTCCGCATTTGGATTCGACCGTCGATCCTGATCGGTGCCGGCATCGCGATACTCTCCTTGGTCGTGGCTGCTTGGGTCGAGGTCGCAGTAGCCGGAATGCCTCGTGTTCCGGCCGCTCCGCAGATATATCCAAACAACTTCGCGGGGCCGCACGGCTTTCCGGTATGGGTACGCTACTGCCACTTCTTCAATTTTCTTTTTGTGATGATGTTGATTCGGAGCGGCCTTTCGATCCTGATGGACCACCCTCGTCTCTATTTCAATGATGGCTGCACACCGGGGAGCGAATGGATTCGGTTTACGCCTTTGAGGGTTCCACGCGACCGCATCTGGACCGCAAAGGATGATGCGCGATACATCTCGCCGCTGGTTGGCACTCCGGGCTACCGGCACACCATTGGCATTGCGCGCGTGTGGCATTTTATTGACGTTCACGGCTTCATCATCACCGGCATCGTCTTCATTGCCATGCTATTCGACACCGAACAGTGGCGGCGCATCGTGCCAACATCGCCGCTCGTGCTTTTGCAAGCATGGAGCACGTTCGTGCATTACGCGACATTCCATCTGCCGCCGGAGCCGAATGGATTTTATGGCTATAACGCATTGCAGCAGATCGCCTATTTCACGGTGGTGTTTGTATTCGGCCCGCTTGCAATTGCTACCGGCATAGCGATGTCTCCAGCGGTGGTCAACAGGTTTCCGTGGTACGCGCGAATATTCGGCGGTCGGCAATCCGCCCGTTCTATCCACTTCCTCACCATGTTCAGTTTTCTTGCGTTTTTAGTGGTACACGTGACCTTGATCGTGATGACAGGATTCGCGCGCAATATGAACCACATTGTGATGGGTACGGACGATCTGAAGCCCATCGGAATGTATCTCGGGTTCGTAGGGATCGGCGTGGTCGTGCTCTCGTGGATTGTGGCGCACTACATTTCTTGGCACCATCCGCGCGGAGTGCAGCATGCCCTCAAGTCAGTGACCTATCCAATGCAGCTTCTTACGCTGAATCGGCTGCTACCGCAGCAGAAGTACACAGAGGAGCAAATCTCTCCGTATTTCTGGCCCAACGGGAAAATGCCAGTTCGTGCCGATTGGACGGGCTTGGCAGAAACTGGATTTGAGGGTTTCCGGCTGAAGGTAGGAGGCCTGGTGAAAAACCCGGTGGAGCTTTCTCTTGCTGATCTGGAGCGGCTGGGTGAGGTCGAGCACATTACCATGCATCATTGCATCCAGGGATGGAGCGGCATCGCGAAGTGGGGTGGGGTTCCGATGCAGAAGCTAATCGAGCTCGTCCAGCCAAAACCGGAAGCGAAGGTCGTGGCCTTCTTCTCCTTTGGCGAAGCGCTCTATGGCGGACCCTATTACGATACACAAAGTTTGGAGAACGTTCGAAAGCCGCAATGTACGCTGGCTTCGCGCATGAACGGTGAGCGTCTTCCTCAGGTGTACGGAGCACCCCTGCGGTTGCGAGTGGAAAACCAGCTAGGCTACAAGATGGTCAAATGGATCGAGCGCATCGAATTCATCGAGTCAGAGAAGATGCTAGGCAAAGGAGAAGGCGGCAAGAACGAAGATGATGAGTATTTCGACCTGCTGCCCAACATTTGATGCCGAAGCCTGACTCGACTCTCCAACAGCATGGGGGCGCAGATCACATCCTTTTCTTGCTGCGCCGGCTGCGACTAAATTGGCTGTTGGATCATTTTCCGCCGCGACTCGTACGATCAATTTACGTATTCGTGAATGGGTTTGTCACTATCGGATTGCTTGCATTGTTGGCGCTTCTGAGCCAGAATCCATTTGTTTTTCCGTCGCTCGGCCCCACTGCCTACCTATTGTTCTTCTCACCGCTGGCGAAAACATGCAGCCCGCGAAATACGATTTGTGGGCACGCCATTGGAATCGTCTGCGGTTACGCGGCCTTTGTAGTCACCGGCGCCGGAGCGCTGCCGTTCGGGGTGCATCCAGGTATCTTCTGGCCAAGAATCTTGGCGGCGGCGCTTTCTCTCTCAGCCACTGGCGCGTTCATGGTTCTTCTTGGAGTCAGCCACCCGCCGCCGGCGCTACCACACTGATTATTTCTCTCGGAATCATTTCCAAACCGCGCGAATTGGTAATCATCGAAGTGGCGGTGTTCCTGCTCGTTGCTCAGGCTATGGTGATCAACCGACTGGCAGGATTACGGTATCCGTTCTGGAGTTCTCCCGCTCAGACCGAACAGTGAAGGAGATCGACATCGAGCCGAGCTTGGGTTCAAGCGTCTGATCGGGGGGAGAGAAAACGGAGAATAAGATGGCCAAGGTGCCCCCGACCAGCAGTACGCTACCTGTATGGCTGGATGACAAAACAAAATCGATCATGGATCGCGCCATCGCGCGTGAGCTATCTC
>JBOGNJ010000213.1:0-18889 GCA_050746905.1 Candidatus Acidiferrales bacterium | reverse complement strand
CCGGCGAGTCTCTCGAAGACGTCGTCGCAAAAGAATTGCACGAACATCGCGCCACGATCGCCGTTGCGGAAAGCTGCACGGGAGGAATGCTCGCCGCTCGTCTCACCAACGTGCCGGGTAGCTCCTCGTATTTTCTCGGCGGAGTCGTCTCTTACAGCAACGATTTGAAATCCGCCTGGGTGGATGTTCCCAGGGAACTCATCGAAGCGAAAGGCGCGGTCAGTTCCGAAGTCGCGCTCGCGATGGCGGAGGGCATTCGGCGGCAAACCGGTTCAACGCTCGGCGTCGGCGTCACCGGAATCGCAGGCCCCGGCGGCGGTACGCCGGAAAAGCCCGTCGGTCTGGTGCACATCGCCATCGCCGATGAAAAAGTCTCGAAGGAGCGCAGCTTTCGCTTTCCGGGAAACCGCGATCGCATTCGCCATCAGGCCACGCAAGCCGCGCTGGACATGGTGCGCCGTTACGTTCTCTATGCCGCGCCGGCGGCAAAGGCCTGACGCGTGCGCCTGTTCGTCGCGCTCGATGTGCCGGACGAAACGCGCCGCTCGCTCGAGGAAACAATCCGGCGATTTGAAGCCATCTGCCGCGGAGCGCGCTGGACGCGCGCGGAAAGCGTGCACGTCACATTGAAATTCATTGGCCACGCCGAAGAAACCACGCTCCCCGCGATCAAAGAGTCGCTCGCGAAAGTAAAATTCGACGCCCCGGTCGAAATCGCTTTCCGTGAATTTGGATTTTTCCCCAATGAGCGTCATCCGCGCGTCTTTTGGCTGGGAATCGAAGCCGGTCCAAATCTCGCCGCGCTGGCGTCGCATATCGCTTCAACGCTGGAACCAATCGGCATCCCGCGCGAGGAGCGGGCTTTCCAGCCGCACGTAACGCTCGCGCGCTTCAAGACGGAAGAAGGGCTCCCGAAATTGCGCCAAATGGTAGCATCGCTCGCAAACCAAAGCTTCGGCAGCACTGTTGCCACGGAATTTCATCTCTACGAAAGCACGCTGGATCCGCGCGGTGCGGTGCATACTAAGCTTGCAAGTTATCGTTTCGCAGAAGGCGCAACACCGTGAACAAACTCTGGCTGATTCCCATCGCCGCGTATTTGCTGGGCTCGATTCCCTTCGGATACTTAATCGTAAAAATGGGGAGCGGCTCGGACGTTCGCGGAGCCGGCAGTGGAAACATCGGTGCCACAAACGTCACGCGTGTCGCCGGAAAGCCTGCCGGCCTGGCGACGCTTCTGCTCGACGTGGGCAAGGGATATCTCGCTGTGTGGCTGGCGGCGCGATGGTCGCACGGAAACATTCGCTGGGTGATGGCCGCGGCGGTCGCGGTAGTTCTGGGGCACACTTTTTCATGCTGGCTGCGCTTTCGCGGCGGAAAGGGCGTCGCAACGGGGCTCGGAGTATTTCTGGCCGTAGCCTGGCAAGCAGTGCTTGCCGCGCTTGTCGTATGGATGATCGTGGTGGCCTTTTGGAGATATGTTTCGCTGGGCTCAATCGTGTCCGCGGCGGCGCTGCCGATTTTGGTTTATTTGTTTTACGCGCCCGGCCATGCGCCACCGTTGGCCGTTTCGTTCGGCAGCGTGGCTGTTGCAATTATCGTGATTTTCAAGCATCGCGAAAACATAGCCCGCCTGATCGCCGGCACGGAAGGCAGGCTACGCGGTAAAAAATAGCGCGAAGCCAAACACCATGGCTGAAACGAAAAAAATCGCCATCATCGGCGCCGGAGGATGGGGAACGGGACTCTCGATCGTCCTCGGCCGCAGCCGCGCTCCGCACCACATAGCGTTGTGGGCGCGCGAGCAGGACGTCCTCGACTCACTGCGCAACCACCGCAAGAACCCGGCGTTCTTGCCGGGGTTCACGATACCGAATGAAGTCGAAGTTACCGGTGATTTGCGCGACGCCGTCGAAGGCGCGGACATCATCATCGGCGCGATGCCCTCGGCCCACGCGCGAGAACTCTATGTCGAAATGCTCCCGTTTTTCGCCCGCGCCACGGGCTTCGTCAGCGCCACGAAAGGCCTCGAACCCAACACGCTCCTGCGCATCACGGAAGTAATCGAGCAGGTGCTGACGCCGAAATTCTGGCCGCGCGTGGGCGTGATTTCAGGACCCTCATTCGCTCTCGAAGTCGCCCGGGGCGATCCCACCGCCATCGTCGCCGCTTCGAAGGACCGCATGCTCGCCAACGAATTGCAGGAACAGCTATCCGGGCCCACGCTGCGTGTCTATACAAACGACGACGTGGTAGGCGTCGAGCTCGGCGGCGCCGTGAAAAACGTCATCGCAATCGCTTCGGGCGTTGCCGAAGGTTTGGGCCTCGGCCACAACACCGTGGCCGCGCTAATCACGCGAGGCCTGTCTGAAATGACGCGCCTCGGCGTGGCGCTGGGCGCGCGAAAAGAAACGCTTGCGGGCCTGGCCGGAATGGGCGACCTGGTCCTCACATGTACAGGTGAATTGAGCCGCAACCGCTCCGTCGGCGTGGAACTGGGCCGCGGCAAAAAGCTTGAAGAAATTCTCGCGTCAACGCGCATGGTCGCAGAGGGCGTCGGCACCACCGCCGCGGCGCGCGCCCTCGCGTTGCGGCTGGGAATCGAAATGCCCATCACGGCGCAGATGTACGGCGTTCTCTACGAAGGCCGCTCGCCACAGGATGCTATCCACGAACTGATGGACCGCCCACTCAAGGCTGAGTAGCGCGCTAAAGCATGTCCGGGAGCCCCATCCCCGCGTGGCCAATCCGCCAATAGGTAGTACTTTCGGCCAGTTGTACCCCTGTGCAGGCTCGCATACGATTTTCGTGCAAGTATTCCTATGCCCCAAGAACCATCCAAACCGACGGGAGTGCGCCGCCTGCGCATTCTGTGGATCGTGCTGGGAGCGCTGCTCTTCACCAGCGCGCTGCCGCTATGGCTGTATCACCGCGAAGTTTTGCAGCTCAGCGAGGAAAAGCTTCAGGATACCGAGCGTTTGCAGCAATCGGAAATCACGCGCTCCGTGGCCAGTGAAATTCTTCAATTCGAATCGAACGTTAGTGAGCAACTCGAAAGCCAAAGACAGCTCCTGGCGCTAACCGGCTGGATCCAGGACGTCAGCGACCCCGCGCACGCCCCGCAGCTCAGCCGCATGCTCCAAAACGTCCTCCAAAATAACCACGACATTCTCTACGTAACCACAATCGGCAAGGGCGCCAAGGGCGAGTCAGCCGAAAGCGTCAAGAACGCCGAGCGCGACCCATTCGTGGATGCCGCCTTGAAGCGCGCTTTCACCGCCAGTGTGCAGGGTTTGCCTTTCGTCAGCGGCACGTTCGCTCTGGGTCAGGAAAACCGTCCGGCCTTCGTGATTTCCGTTCCCCTGATGTCCGCGGGCCAGTTCACCGGCATGCTCGCCGCCGTTGTGTCCCTTGACCACGTGCTGGCGCGTTTGAAGGACGTGAGTGTCCGCGACCGCACCGTCTTCGTGGTGAATAGCGATGGCCGAGCTATCGTCCATCCGGACACCGTCAACATAGTCCCGGGCCGCGACCTGAGCTCGAATCCCGTGGTTGTGCAATTCAAGACACTGGCGACTCAGGAACTGCGCGCCACCGAAACCACGCAGTTCACGATCGACGAAAACAAGAAACCCGTTGAGATGATCGGCACCTACAGCACGATACCCGAGCTGCATTGGGCGGTAATTGCGCAGCGCAGCCTGGCCAAGGCGCGCGTTGACGCCGGCGTGCAGGAATTGACCACGCAGGCCCTGCGCTTCCTGATTGCCGTTACTTTGATCGCGCTTCTCGTCGGATACCTCTCCGCGCTGGGCATCACCCGCCCCATTCAAGGACTCGTTCGCTCCACGCGCGCCATCTCACGCGCCGAATTCCACGAACGTGCGCCGGTCGAAGGCGCCGCGGAAATCAGCGAGCTCGCTGAAACATTCAACGGCATGGCCGACGACATCGAAAAGTACGTCGACCGCCTCCAAATGGCCGCCACCGAGAACCGCGAGCTTTTCATGGGCTCGATTCGCATGCTCGCGGCCGCCATCGACGAAAAGGACCCCTACACGCGAGGCCATTCCGGCCGCGTCGCAAAATATTCGCTCACCATCGCGCAGGAAATGGGCCTCGGGACCGAGGCGATGGACAAGCTGCGCATCTCCGCGCTCCTTCATGACGTGGGCAAAATCGGCGTTGACGACAACGTCTTGAAAAAGCCCGGCAAGCTCACCGAGGACGAATTCGCGCTCATGAAACAACATCCCGTGAAAGGCGCGAACATCATGCGCCCCGTCGCGCAATTGAAAGACATGCTGCCGGGAATCGAGCTTCACCACGAACGCATGGACGGCCAGGGCTATCCCTACGGTTTGATTGGCGACCAAATCCCCATGATGGCGCGCATCATCGCCGTCGCGGACACCTTCGACGCCATCACAACCAATCGCCCCTATCAATCCGCCATGGACCTCGAATACGCCATGGATCGCATCGATCAGCTTGCCGGTTCAAAATTCGACATGGACGTCGTCCATGCCATTCAGCGCGCCGTCAAAACCGGCAAACTCAAGCTCAGCCCCTCCGTCGTCGAAGTCGAAGTCCCCGTCTAACGGCTTCCCGTCTGCCCGCATTAGCGCCCCGCGTCGGCTATCGGTCGCAATTCCTGAGCGTTCACCGCCTGCCATCGGCCCTGTCGAAAAGCGAAAACGTCGGTAAAGAAAGTTTTCTGTGGCGTTTTTGTGCCCTCGGGAATGGACAGAACAATTCCATTGGCAATCGCGACGCTCCCGTAGACGCGCACGTCAAGTTTCTCAAATTTGTGTGCCGCCAGCCTCGGCAGCGGATGGGCGCGCAAGAAAGAAATCTGCTCCTGTTTGGAAAAAAATCCTTGCGGAAGCACGTGGATGAAATCGTCCGCCAGAATTGAATCGAGCACAGCGGGATCGCTTTCGTGTGTGAGCCACCGCTGCTCCAGTTGCTTGATTGTCTGCTGTGTCGCTGACGTCGCATCCCGATGAGCAGACGCCCGCTGCCCTGCCAGGACAATGGGAACAGTGAAACCGAAAAAAACGACTGCAATCATGTTTCTGGCGGTCCGTTTCATGGCTATCCCCTTCCCGCAAATAGCAACGGGCATTGGTCTCGCAAAAAAACTTGTTCTGTTCGATTGTACGCCCGTCCGTCGCGTCGACTCTCTCCCCTCCGAAATCTGGTGTGGGTCAGTTTGAATTTTCTTGATCGTGACACAAGGGGTCGAAATTCAAACTGCCCCACTACCCGAAATCTGCAAACCTTGCCAAGCTTCCTCTGCTAAACTGTCTGTTCCGCCACGCATGACGCGGCCGCAACATGATCACTCTCTTTGGCAAACCCGAGGAAACCGTCCTTGAACGGCTGAAGAACTCCGTCGCCAAAACGCGCACGGAGCTATCGGCGCGCGTCGAGCAATTGCTCACAGGCCACCGTCCCGTCGATCCGGCATTGCTCGCCCAGCTCGAAGCGGCGCTCTTGAGCGCGGACATTGGCGTCAGCACCACGAAGGAAGTGCTCGCGTCGCTGCGCAGGCAAGTCACGGAACAAAGACTCACTGATTCGGCGGAGCTCAAGCGCGAACTGAAAAATCAGCTCATGCGCATCTTGACCGCGGCGCCCGTTCCGCGGAATGGCGATTTCGCGGCCGGAGCCGCCGCCCCGCGCGTGATTTTCGTCGTGGGCGTGAACGGCACGGGGAAAACCACCACCATCGGCAAGCTCGCGAACAGGCTGCGCGCCGAAGGCCGCTCCGTCATGCTCTGCGCCGCCGACACTTTTCGCGCCGCCGCCATCGAGCAACTAGAAGTCTGGGCCAAGCGCTCCGGCGTCGAGTTGGTCAAACAAAAAGCCGGCTCGGATCCAGCCGCTGTGGTCTTCGACGGCCTGTCGGCGGCGCGCGCGAAAAATGTCGACGCCGTGATTGTCGACACCGCCGGCCGCCTCCACACGAAATCCAATTTGATGGCCGAGCTTGAAAAAATGAAGCGCACCGCCGCGAAGCTCGTCCCGGGCGCTCCGCACGATGTACTGCTAGTCATGGACGCGACCACGGGCCAAAACGGGCTCGCGCAAGCCCGCGAATTCACCGGCCACGTCGGCGTCACCGGAATCGTGCTGACCAAACTCGACGGCACCGCCAAGGGTGGAATCGTGATTGCCATTTCCTGCGAGCTGGGCTTGCCCATTCGATTCGTCGGCACGGGCGAGCAGATCGACGACCTGGTGCCCTTTGACGCGCAAACCTACGTCAACTCGCTCTTTGACTAAAGCCATTTCACAAATGGTCTTCGTCAGGGCACGGCTTCAGAGTCTGTGCGATTATGCCGATTTTGCGTCAGGGCGCGGCTTTTTACCCCGACGCAGGAAGGGCAGCCGTGCCGTAAAGGGCACAAAATCAATGCGGCTTTCGCGCCGTTTGCGTCCCGGCGCACCTTGTCGGGAAGCCGCTCAGGTTCGTAGTATTGAGTTGCTACACAGGCTCTTCAGCCGTGCTGCAAACGACGCAAAATCAGTTCCAAGCTTCAGCCGCTGAGGTTATATTCGTGGCTTACCAAGCAGACTCTGAATATGCAGCTCGCCATTCCGCCAATGATACCGTGCAGCTCGCTGCCGTTCGCCTCACGGACGAAGCCTGGATGTCCCGCGCGCTGATGCTCGCCCATCGCGGCGTCGGGTTGGCGCATCCGAATCCCATGGTTGGCGCGGTCATTGTGAAAGAGGATCGCTCAAAAAATGCCCGCGCCGTCGGCGAAGGATCCCACACTTACGAAGCACGCAAGCATGCGGAGATTATCGCGCTCGAAGCAGCTCGCGCCAATGCGCGCCGCGCAACTCTGTACGTGAATCTCGAGCCATGCTGCCACACCGGCCGCACCGGTCCGTGCACAAAAGCGATCATCGACGCCGGCATCCAACGCGTGGTTGTCGCGATAAAAGATCCAAATCCACGCGTAGCCGGCCGTGGCATTCGCGAACTCCGCGCCGCCGGAATTGCGGTAACTGTTGGAGTGCGCGAAGAAGACGCCCACCAGTTGAACGAAGCCTTTGCAAAGTGGATTCGCACAAAGTTGCCCTTCGTCACTCTGAAAACCGCGCTCACTCTTGACGGTCAAATCGCCGCGCGCGCGGGCAGCGCCACGTGGCTCACAAGCGAAGCCTCACGTGAAGAAGTCCAGCGCATGCGCCACGAAAGTGACGCGCTGCTCACCGGAATCGGCACGGTGTTGGCCGATGACCCGCGCATGACCGACCGCACCGGATTGCCCCGGCGCAAGTCTTTGATTCGCGCAATCGTGGATTCGAAACTCCGCATACCGGTAAAATCCGCTATTGTGAAGTCCGCAAAAAACGACGTGCTGATTTTCACCACGCAATCCGCGGATTCCGCAAAGGCCAATGCCTTGCGAAAAGCCGGCGCGGATATTGTGCAAGTCCGCTCGCGCGGCGGCCATGTGGATTTGCGCGAAGTGCTTCGCGAAATGGGCAAACGCGAAATTCTCAGCGTGATTCTCGAAGCCGGAAGCGAACTGAACGGCGCGATGCTCGCCGCGGGCCTCGTCGATAAAATGGTCCTGTTCTATGCTCCCAAAATCATGGGCGGAGGCGGAGTTCCGATGGCGCGGGTTCCTTCGCAATGGTTTTCGCGCGCGCCCGCTCTTTCACAGCTTTCGTTTCGGCGCTACGGTCCCGATTTCGTTGTCCAAGGATATTTCCACGATGTTTACCGGAATCATTGAGCATCTCGGCAAAATCGACGCGCTCAAACGCAATAAAAAAGGCGGCCGCGTGAAAGTTAGCTTGGGCGCCGCAAAAAATATCGCCGCCGAACTGCAGTCTGAACTGAAGTCCGGCGCCAGCATCGCCGTCAACGGCTGCTGTCTCACGGTCGTGGACACCGGAAAAGCATTTTTCGCAGCGGATTTGTCTGCCGAAACGCTTCGCCGCACCTCGTTCGGCAAATCACCAACCGGCCGCGTCGTCAATCTCGAATTGCCCTTGCGCGCCGGCGCACCTCTCGGCGGCCATTTCGTGCAAGGCCATGTCGACGGAGTCGGTCGCGTCGAACACATGAAAGCCGAAGGCGAAAACTGGTGGCTAGGCGTTCGCGTTCCCGAAGATTTGCGGCGTTACATCGCCGAAAAAGGTTCGCTCGCCGTCGATGGCATCAGCTTGACCGTCGCCCGCTGGCACGATGGCATCGCCGAATTCGCAATCATCCCGCATACATACGCGAACACAAATCTGCGCGAAATTACCACCGGCGATTCTGTAAACTTGGAATGCGATATTTTGGCAAAATACGTCGAGAGTCTGTTGAAGGGCCGTGCGACAATTCCGGCCTCGCGATGGACGATCGAAAAACTAATCGAGGAAGGATTCTAACAAGTTGCGGAAAAACACGCGGGCTAGTCTTTGTAGGGGCGGCTTTACGCCGCCGGCCCCTTTGCTCTCGGACGGAATGAATGCGGCGGAGCATCGCCAAAGCGCCATTTTCTCCACTCTGCTCGCACTTTGCTGCTACATGTGCTTGTACCATGCCTAACCACCGCACTTACGACGTAGTTGTCATCGGCGCAGGCGTTTTCGGCGCGTGGACTGCCTATCGCCTCGCGCGCGGCTGGGGCAAAGTCTTGCTCGTCGATGCGTATGGCGCAGCCAACAGCCGCGCCAGCTCCGGAGGCGAATCGCGGATCATTCGCATGGGCTATGGCGCTGACGAAATCTATACGCGCTGGTCGAAACGGGCCCTCGAGCTCTGGCGTGAATTCGACGCGCAAACCGGCGCGCGCATTTTCGACCGCACGGGCGTCCTGTGGATGGCGCGTGACGCCGAACAAGTCGCCTCCGCCACGCTCGCCACGCTGGCGAAAGACGGCGTGCCGCACAAAAGATTTTCGCCCGCCGAAATCGAGAAACGTTATCCGCAAATCGCCTGTGACGACCTCGATTTCGCGATCTACGAACCTGAAAGCGGCGTCCTCATGGCGCGCCGCGCCGTGCAAAAAGTTGTCGAGGAATTTCAGAAAGCCGGAGGCACCTATCAAATCGCGGAAGTCGAAGCGCCCGCTGGTACTGGCCGCATCAATGCACTAGCCACATGGAGCGGCGAAAATCTCCAGGCCGACAACTACGTTTTCGCCTGCGGCCCGTGGCTCCCCCGCATTTTCCCGGAGCTTCTCGGCCACAGAATTTTCCCGTCGCGCCAGGAAGTTTATTTCTTCGGCGTGCCCCCGGGAGACAGAAGTTACTCCGCCGGGAATTTTCCCACGTGGCTCGACGTGGGAAAGGAAATTTACGGCATGCCCGATCTCGAAGGCCGCGGCGTCAAGATCGCCAGTGACCGTCACGGCCCGCCGGTCGACCCCAATCGCGTCGAGCGCGTTGCAGGCGAAACGCTTCCTCTCGTGCGCGATTATTTGACCCGCCGCTTCCCTGCCCTCCGCGACGCGCCCGTCGTCGAATCCCGCGTCTGCCAGTATGAAAACACCTCGAACGGCGATTTCCTGGTCGACCGTCATCCGAATTTCGAAAATGTATGGCTCGTCGGCGGCGGCTCCGGCCACGGATTCAAACACGGCCCCGCCATGGGCGAGTATGTCGCGAAGCTAGTTCTCGAAGGCGGCGATACGGAGCAAAGATTTTCGCTCGCCACGAAAGACACAGTTCAGAAGCGCTCCGTCCATTGAAATCGCGACATTCTTCGCGCGCCTGGACCCCAGCTTGTCATCCCGAGGCCGGCTCCGAATTCCAGGAGACGGTGCCGAGGGACCTGCTTTTCCTAAAGTCCCACAAAAAACGCGGCGGAATTTTGTCCGCCGCGGCTCGCAATCCAAAACTGCGCTCGCGATTCTTACGCCGTTCGTTCCCCAAACGCCGCCTTCACGTGCGGCTTAAAGAGATACATCAATATCCACGCATCGATCGCGATCAGAATCAAGTTCCAGCACACAAGTCCCACGTGCAATGGAGCCATCGCGCGCACCATTCCCATCACCTCAAACACGATTCCGAGCGCGATCAGCAGAATCGTCAACAGCCGCGCCCAGCCCTGCAACTTCCACAGGCCCACTCCATTCACCACGTACAGCACCGCTAAAATTAAAAGCGCTACTCCTGCAAAAGCTCCCAGTGCCATCAGCGGACTGCTCATCCCACCGCCTTTGCCGGCCATTCCTGCCATTCCCGCCGCCGAACCTAGAACGAACATTACCGCTGCCCCCAACAGCGTAAGTGCTGCTCCGAGAAAACTAAGCACCGCAAGAATCGTTACACCCGTGGGACGCGCCATGTCTCACCTCCAAGTGAGGATGCGTTCCGTACTCAAAGCCTCGTTGTCCTCTGAGAATTTTGAAACAGGGCCGCTAACTGGCGAACAAATAGCATTCTATCGGGCAGTGGTCAAGCGCGGAATTTCGTATTTCAGGAGATTAACGATGCCTTCGACTTCTCTCGTGCCCCGCGCCAGTAAAGCATCAGCCCAAGCAGGACCGTCACCGCCGTGCCCGCCACGAGCTTGCTCACAAAGAGAACCTTGCTGGCCGAATCGCCCGGCGGAATAAAGGAAAGGACGATCCCGAGAAACGTCACGCTGAACCCCAGCATCGCCGCAATCCATACGCCTGCTTTTCCTCCCGGAATCAGCACCGCGCGTGGATTTGCCGAGCGGTCCTTGCGATACGCCAGCCGAATCGCGGCCGCGTACATATAGAGGAACGGAATGAAGTACAAAACATCGCAGATACTCACCAGAACTTGATACGAGGACTGCATCGTCTCGCTGATCTGCGCCAGAAGCAGTATCGCGCCGGAAAGAATCGCCTGCACAAGGATCGCAACGTACGGCGTCCTCCACTTCGGATGAACTTTGCCGAATGCCTTGGGCAGATACCGGTCAACTCCGGCGACGAACGGCACGCGCGCGATGCCCGCCACGGTCGAGCCGACCCCTCCCGCATTTCCGATCGTAACAAGCACCGCCGCGAGCACTCCGAAAAATCCGATCTTCAGGATCGTTGACCCTGCCGTAATGGCTTGAAAAACGCCGCTCAACGGATCCACTTGCTGCGCCGGTATCAATCCCAATACGGCCACCGTGCCGACGATATACATGAACGTGACCGCCGCGCCCGCGCCCCAAACCGCCCGCGGCAGTGTTCTTTGCGGGTCGCGAACCTCCTCGCTCATCGTCGCAACCAGTTCAAATCCCGCGAATCCAAAAACCATTTGCGGCCAGAAGTTCACCGTCGCCTGATTCCACATCGGCATCATGTTTTTCCACGTGAAATGCGTCAGCGATCCGTGAATGTGCCAGATCCACGCGCTGATGCCGACCAGCATCAACAGCGGAAGATACGTCCCCACCCCTCCCGCGTTTTGCAGCCATTTGCCGATATTCACTCCGATAAGATTGAAAAACACCGCCACAAACAGCAGAACGAAGCACCCGATCAGAAGGAACTCGCGATTCGTGGCGAGTTCCGCATGCCCTGCGCCGCCGATGTACGCCGCCATCGACGCGCTCGCCAGCAACAATCCGGGAAAATAAAACACCGTATAAATCCAGTACGTCCACCCCGCCACGAACCCGTGAAAATCTCCGAACGCCTCCTTCGACCACGCGTAGAGACCGCCTTCATTCGGGTAACGCGTTGAAAGTTCATTGATAACGAACGCGCTCGGAACGAAAAACAGCACCGCCGCCAAAACCCACAGGCTGATCGAAGAAGTCCCGTTGTGCCCCGCCGCTGCAAGCCAGCGCGGTCCAAGCACCGTCACGATATTGAACAGCAGCACGTCCCAAAATCCCAGAACGCGCCGCAACTGTTTTTTGGGGTCCGTCCCTATGGATAAACTTGGCGAACTTCGCGAGTCCGGCGAACCCGACATGCTCATCGGCGTGTTCTCACGCCGTAACGTCCAGCGCCGGTATCAGCTCGTCCTGCAAACGGAAATTCCGGAGGAATGGCTCCTCCGATTTTTCGAACTCCGCCCACGTGCCGAAAAATGCTACGCCCGCATCGTGAAGGAAAATCACGCGGTCAGCAAGCCGCCGCGCCAAATGCGTATCATGCGTCACAACCATCGATGTCTTGTGGAATTTTTCTTTCAGTTTCAGAATCAGCTCGCCCGTATGCGCCGCCATAATCGGGTCCACCATCGTCGTCGGCTCATCGTACAAAATCGCTTCCGGATCCTGCGCCAGCGCCCGCGCAATCGCCACCGCCCGTTTCGTGCCGGTGCTCAATTCGGATGGCAGCTTGTCCGCGAATTGCGTGACTTCGAGCATTTCCAGCAGCTCCATCACGCGCGCATCCACCGCGTCTCTATCCACATTGCCCAGCGACACCATCGGGAACGCGACATTGTCCTCCACCGTGAGCGAATCGAACAGCGCCCCAGATTGAAAAACCATCGTCACGCGCCGCCGCACCTCGGCAAGCTGCGCCTCGGTGAAATTCGTAACGTCCTCGCCTCCAACAATAATCCGGCCCGCATCGGCTTTCAGAAATCCCAAAATCAATTTCAACGACACGGATTTCCCCACGCCGCTGCGTCCCAAAATCACCGCCGTCTCTCCGCGGTCCATGTAAAAACTCACGTCCCGCAGCACCACCTGCTCGTCGAACGCTTTCGAGACGCCTTGGAACTCGATGTAGTGCTCGCTCAAGACTTCGTTTCCTCTCGCAGGCTTTGGCGCGCCTCGTCGTAGTCCTCGGGCGTGTTCACATTCTTGAACAGCCGCCCCTCAGGGTCAAAGGCTTTCCATTCGGCGGGTGCGAGCGTAGTCAAACTCAACCCCGCCAGGCCATCTGTGATTTTTCGCACGCCGCAATCGAGCGCGCTCACAATTGCCGGCCGCGCGCCCTTCCGGTACATCGCGCACAGCGGTTCAAATCCGCGCTCATTCAGCGGTATCACCACGTCGGCGCGCGAATCAATCGCCCGCGAGATCAGGAATTCGATCCATTCGCGCGTCAGAAACGGCAGGTCGCAGCCCACAATCAAATTCCATTCGCGTGTTGCGATGCGAAGCGCCGTCGCAATCCCACCCAGCGGCCCAAAATTCTCGCCGTCATCAGGGACCACGCGAAATCCGAGGGTTGCGTAAGCACCCGGCGGCCCGACAATCACGGGCGCCCCGCACGTCAATTCCAGCAAGCGCGCGACATGCACCACAAGCGGCTCGCCTGCAAACATCAGCAGCCCCTTCGCTCGTCCCATGCGCGAACTTCGTCCGCCCGCCAAAATGAAGCCGCCCACCGCTTCACGATTCGCCATTCCTTGGAGCGCCTTTGCCATCTTATCTCGGCAGTATAAGTACCTTATTCATAGTAACCTAGAACAAATTCACAATTCCGCGCCCCTCATCACCCGTCTATCGCCTGGTGGGTCAGTTTGAATTCTCTTGGTCGTGACACAAGGAGTCAAAATTCGAACTGACCTATTACCGTCTACCGAAACCTGTTGACACCCGCCCGAAAGCTGATATATTAGCACTCGTCGTCGAGGAGTGCTAACCCGTTCCCTGCACCTCACCTCGCGATAATCCCGAAGTCCTTTAGCGGAGGTTACGAAATATGGCAGTGAACATTACCCCGCTGCACGACCGTGTGCTCGTGAAGCGGCTCGAAGAGAAAGAAACCGTCAAGGGCGGCATCATCATCCCCGACACGGCAAAAGAAAAACCTCAGGAAGGTGAAGTTGTCGCCGTCGGAGCAGGAAAACTCGAGAAAGGCCAGCGAGTTCCCCTCGATGTAAAAGCCGGCGATCGCATCCTCTTCGGCAAATATAGCGGCAACGAAATCAAGATTGACGACGAGGAATATCTCATTCTTAAAGAAGAAGAAATCCTCGCCAAACTCGGCGGCGCTGCAAAAGCGGCTTCCAACAAAAGGTAACAACCCGCGCGGAGCAATCCGCCAGGCAAATTCATTCAAGAGGAAATTGAGGAGGAATAGTTCTCATGGCAAAGCAAATTGTGACTGGTGAGAATTCGCGCCAGTCGATTCTGCGGGGCGTCAACATTCTGGCTGACGCCGTGAAGATCACGCTCGGCCCCAAGGGCCGCAACGCGGTCATCGAAAAGAAATTCGGCGCGCCGATCATCACCAAGGACGGCGTCACCGTCGCCAAGGAAATCGAGCTGCCCGATTCGCTCGAAAACATGGGCGCGCAAATGGTCCGTGAGGTCGCGTCGAAAACTTCCGACGTCGCCGGCGACGGCACCACCACTGCCACCGTTCTGGCTCAGGCCATCTTCCGCGAAGGCGTGAAGACGGTTGCCGCCGGAGCAAGCCCGATGGCCCTCAAGCGCGGCATCGAAAAGGCCGTGGAAGTCGCGGTCGAGGAAATCAAGAAGCTCCACAAAGACGTGAAGGGCGACATGATCGCGCAAGTCGGCACGATCAGCGCCAATAACGACAAGCAAATTGGAGCCATCATCGCGGAAGCGATGAAGAAAGTCGGCAAGGACGGCGTGATCACCGTCGAGGAATCCAAGACGATGGAAACCACGCTCGAAGTGGTCGAAGGAATGCAATTCGACCGCGGCTACCTTTCCCCTTACTTCGTCACTGATCCCGAGCGCATGGAATGCGCCCTCGAGGATGTCCGCATCCTGATCCACGAAAAGAAAATCAGCTCCATGAAGGATTTGCTCCCGCTTCTCGAGCAGATCGCAAAAATGGGCAAGCCGTTGCTGGTCATCGCCGAAGACGTCGAAGGCGAAGCCCTCGCAACGTTGGTCGTCAACAAGCTCCGTGGCACGCTGCAATGCGCCGCAGTCAAGGCCCCGGGTTTTGGTGACCGCCGCAAGGCTATGCTCGAGGATATCGCCACGCTCACCGGCGGACGCGCTATCACCGAGGACCTTGGCATCAAAATCGAAAACGTGAAGGTCGAAGACCTGGGCCGCGCCAAAAAAATCACCATCGACAAGGACAACACCACCATTGTGGAAGGCTACGGCAAGCCCGGCGAGATCGAAGGCCGCGTCAAGCAGATCCGCACGCAGGTCGAGGACACCACCTCGGACTACGATAAGGAAAAGCTGCAAGAGCGGCTGGCCAAGCTGGTTGGCGGCGTTGCCGTCATCAAGGTGGGCGCGGCGACCGAGACCGAGCTGAAGGAAAAGAAGGCTCGCGTCGAAGACGCCATGCACGCCACGCGCGCTGCGGTCGAGGAAGGCATCGTCCCCGGCGGCGGCACAGCCCTGCTCCGCTGCGTTGCGGCCCTCGAGAAGATCAAAGCGTCAGGCGATGAAGCGATCGGTGTCAACATCGTCAAGCGCGCTCTCGAAGAGCCCATGCGGCAAATCGCTCACAACGCAGGCGAAGAAGGCGCGGTGATTGTTGGCCGCGTTCGCGAGTCGAAGGACGACAACTTCGGCTTCAACGCCGATACCGCCGAGTTTGGCGACCTCGTCAAGGCTGGCGTTATCGACCCCGCAAAAGTCACGCGCTTGGCGCTGCAGAACGCAGCCTCCATCGCGGCTCTGATGCTCACCACGGAAGCCCTCGTGGCCGACATCAAGGAAGACGACAAGAAGGCCGCTGGCGCCGGTGGTCCCGGCGGAGGCGGCGGCATGGGCGGCATGTACTAAACGTCGCGTGTCACGTTGCATGTGGGGCGGGTTTATCCCGCCCCTTTTTTTTTGCTTCTGTAGGCGGGTGGCGCACTGAAACGGCGAGTCACAAGAATTTACGCGAAGCTGCGGGCGCGCTGGAACACCGGCGTTCTGTTATGCCTCAGCTTAAATGTGAGGGTGCCGCATCCTTTGCGTTGTTTGCAAAGGGTGCGGATTTTGAACTGTGCAGCGACGCAGGTCCGCAATGCCCACCGCCCTATCGCCCTTTTGGACAATCCGCGCATCGTTCCTCTTGAAAGCATGCGCCGTACTGGTACCCTTGAAGCATTGCAATCGCTCGCTTCCGGTGACACAGCGACGCCTCCAGTCCGTCAACTGGTCGCCAGAAGCAACTTTCGTCGGTATAGGGTGTTTGTACCCGAGAGGGAATAAAATTGTCAGGCAACGTGCCTGCTGAGGTGCAAAGATGAAAATACGCAACTTTCCCTGCCTTCGTTTTCTGTTTTTCGCGCTCTTGATTTTGGCCGTCCCGGCCGCGTCCCACGCGCAGGTTCGCGTCGGCGTGTCCATCAGAGTTGGGCCGCCAGCGCTGCCCGTTTACGCGCAGCCCATCTGCCCCGGCCCCGGCTACATCTGGACGCCCGGCTACTGGGCCTATGGCGATGACGGCTACTATTGGGTTCCCGGCACGTGGGTATTGGCTCCCGAGCCCGGCTTGCTCTGGACTCCCGGCTACTGGGGCTGGGGTGAGGGCGTTTATCTCTGGCATCGCGGCTACTGGGGACCTCACGTCGGCTTCTACGGCGGCATCAACTACGGCTTCGGCTATCCCGGCGTCGGTTTTGTGGGAGGCGAATGGCGTGGTCGCGAGTTCTTCTACAACCGTTCCGTCAACCGCGTCAACGTGACCATCATCCACAACGTTTACGACCGGCACGTTGACGAGCGCTTCGTAAGCCGCGTCAGCTTCAATGGCGGCCATGGCGGCATCGACGCCCGGCCGTCGCGCGAAGACGAAGCCTACGATCACGAACACCATTTCGACGCAACCCGTGAGCAAGACGCGCACCGCGACGAAGCCAGTCACAATCGAGCGCAGTTCGCCTCATATAATCACGGCCGCCCGGACGTCGCGGCGACGCCTCGCCCTGGCGCATTCAACGATCGCGGCGCCGTCCACGGAAACGATCGCGGCGGCAATAACCGCGGTAATTCTAACAATGGAAACCGCGGCCAGCGTTTCGACAACAACGCAAACGGAAATCGCAACGGCCTACGCAACGACAATCGCAACCGGCCGGAAAACCGTCCGTCGCATCCCAATAATGCCCGGCCAGAACGCAATCAGCGCAACAACAAGGAACATCCCGCAAAGCCCGACCACAAACCGGGCAAGCCCGGCAAGCCCGACGGCCGCGGCGACCACCGTCACCTCTAGCTCGCAGTGTTACGTCTGTAGCTCACGTCCCGCCCGGCGCTCCTTGCCGGGCTGACGTGAGGCTTTCCTCGCCGCATCCCGAAAACCGTGCCTTTGCGCTTTCCTTGTCCGCCCGATTGCCTTTCGGTATAGTAGTGCGCGCTTAATCCATAACACAGGATCGGCTCGCTCTTATGCCCGGACTGCTCAGCAAGCTTCTGCCTCGCGAAAAAGGCTTCCACAACATGTTTGTGGAGCTCGCCGAAAACGTTTACGTCGCCGCACAAGCCATGGTCGCGATGCTCGAAGATTTCTCCAATCCCGCCGCCTCCGCCGAAAAAATCAAGGACATCGAGCATGCCAATGACACGATCACGCACAATTTGCTCAAGAAGTTGAATCGCACCTTCATCACTCCCTTCGACCGCGAAGACATCCACGAACTCGCCAGCAAAATTGACGACGTTCTCGATCTCACCGACGCCGCCGCCAGCCGCCTCGTCACCTACCGCATCGAAAAAATCCGCCCGGGAGTCGTTGACCTCGCGCGCGCCCTTCTCGACGCCACAAAGGAAATGCTCGCCGCCGTCCGCGTCCTCGAGCAAAAAGACCACGTCCTCAGCCATTGCATCGAAATCAATCGCCTTGAAAATGAAGCCGACCGTCTCTGCCGCAATTTGATCGGCGCCCTTTTTGAGCAGGAAAAAGATCCCGTCCAAGTCATCAAGTGGAAAGAAATCATCGAAGTTCTTGAAATCGCCGCGGACAAGTGCGAAGACGTAGCGAACGTCATCGAAACCATCACCCTGAAAAACGCATGAACCTCAGCCAACCGCCGGGCCCGCTCGTTGCCGCCCGGCCGCGCAATCCAGCGGAGCGTCCGGCGTGAACAGCTTTCATCTGCTGGTCATCATCGTTGTCGTCAGCCTGATGTTTGACTTCACCAACGGCTGGCACGACGCCGCCAGCTCCATCGCCACCATCGTTTCCACGCGCGTGCTCCGGCCATCGTGGGCCGTCATCTGGGCGGCATTCTGGAATTTCATCGCGCCGCTCACTTTCGGCACGGCCGTGGCCTCCACCATGGGCAAAGGCCTCGTCGACCTGCACCTCGTCAATCAACACGTGCTGCTCGCGGGACTGATGGGCGCCATCATTTGGAATTACGCCACCATTCGGCTGGGAATTCCCTGCAGCTCTTCGCACGCGCTGATGGGCGGATACGGCGGCGCGGCCATCGCGGCGGCGGGATTCAAAGCCATTTTGTGGCACGGCTGGACGCTTCCCGTGATTTTCATTTTCGTCGCTCCCGTGATCGGCCTGTTCGTAGGACTTTTCGTCACCATCATTTCGAGTTGGCTCGTCTACAGGCAATCGCCGAGCCGCGTCGACCGCTGGTTCCGACGCTTGCAATTGCTCTCCGCCGCCGCGTTCAGCTTCGGCCACGGCACCAACGACTCGCAGAAGAGCATGGGCATCATCACCGCCGCGCTCGTCACCAGCGGCTACATGACGAAGTACGCCGTCCCCGACTGGGTGATCATCTGCTGCGCGCTCGCCATGGCCGGAGGCACAATGGCCGGAGGGTGGCGCGTCGTGCGTACGATGGGCCAGCGCATCACCAAGCTGCAACCGTTCACCGGATTCGCCGCCGAAACGGCCGCCGCGCTCACTTTGTTCGGCACCGCCGCCGCCGGAATTCCCGTCAGCACCACGCACGTCATCACCGGAGCCATCTCCGGAGTCGGCGCGTCGCAACGCCTCACCGCCGTCCGCTGGGGCGTCACCCGCCGCATCGTTTGGGCCTGGATTCTCACCATCCCCGCCGCCGGCCTCCTCGGCGCCGCCTTCTACCACATCCT
>JBOGNJ010000212.1:0-3276 GCA_050746905.1 Candidatus Acidiferrales bacterium | reverse complement strand
GCGACATCGAAATCAATTCCCTCCCGCCCGACACCGTCGCCGCACTCGCTGGCGACCCGCATCTCGAAGTCACGCGCTCACCCGGCACGGCCCTCGCTTACATCTCATTCAATCTCGACGATCCCATCCTCGCGCATCGCCAAGTCCGCCAGGCCCTCGCCTGCGCCACCGACCGCCAGTCCCTCATCACTTATCTTTTGCGAGGCTATGCGCGCCCCGCCGACAGTCTTCTGCCTCCCAATCACTGGGCCCATGCACCGGATAATGGCACCAACGTCGCCCATTACGACTTCGATCCCGCCCGCGCCAATTCTCTTCTCGACGCCGCCGGTTTTCCTCGCGGAGCCGACGGCATTCGCTTCCATCTCGAACTGAAAACTTCCACCGACGAATCCACGCGCCTCGTCGCCGCCGCTTTACAGGACCAGTGGCATCGCGTCGGCGTCCAACTCGACCTCCGCTCCCTCGAATTCGCCACTTTTTACTCCGACATCACGCGCGGCAGTTTTCAGCTTTACACGCTTCGCTGGCTCGGCGCGAATCTCGACCCGGACATTTTTGAATATGTTTTCAGCAGCAAGAAAATGCCACCCGCGGGCGCGAATCGCGGCCACTACCGCAATCCGCAGTTGGACGTTTTACTCGACCAGGCGCGCGTCTCGACCGACCGCGCGAAACGGAAGGAGATTCTCTTTCAAATTCAGCAGCTCATCGCCACAGACGAGCCTTACATCAATCTCTGGTATTACGACAACATCTCCGTCCACAGCCGCCGCGTCACCAACATTCAACTTTCCCCCGGCGGCGACTTCGACTTCCTCCAGCACGCCGTCCTCGCATCCAAACCCTAATACGAAAACTTAGGTGTACAATGCAATCAATTGGAGGCTACTCATGAAGACAGCCCTCGCGAAAGTAGCTGTTATTGGTATGTCTTTGTTGTTTTTCGCTTCAGGTGCGTCCTCGAAAGCCGCTCTCTCAAAACTCGCTATCTCCGGTGGAAAACTGTCGCACCCAGTTGAAGCCAACAATTCACAGCTCATGCAATCGAGCAATCCGTGGTTCGGAAAATTCATCGCCGCGTGGAATCAGGCTGATCAACGGATCACCAATCCGCCAGCGGGAACACCTCGCTACAAAATCACTTTCTACGCGACATTCCAGCCGGAACAGCCGCCGCATGTCGTGTATGTGGTCTACTACAAGTTCGACTCGTCCACTCGTCAGGGCTTCGTTTATCTCCCCGGCCCGCATGATTCGGAATACCGCACAAATGCTGGCAGCATCATGCGCAAGAATCAGGATGGACGCTGGAATATCGCCGACTCTGGCTGGTGCGGAGAGATCAACAAAATCATCTCTCGCCCCGCGATTCGGTAGCTGGCATTCGTTTCGGCAACTGCTACGCTGACCCTGCTAACCGTCGATCGCCTTGCGAATCTCCGCCTCCGGCACGGCCCCCTCGCGAATAATCGACCAATCCGCTCCGCGCAGCGCCACAATCGTCGACGCGAGCGCCCCGCCGGTCGCGCCTCCATCCAGAATCAGCGGCAACCGGTCGCCAAGCTGCTTCATCAGCGACCCTGCATCGCTGCACGCCGGAAAGCCCGACAAATTCGCGCTTGTCCCCGTAATCGGCCCGCCCGCCGCTTCAATCAACGCGCACGCCACGTGCGACTTCGGCCAGCGCAACGCGACGCGCCCGCTGTTCCCCGTCACTTTCAACGGCAACCCGTGCGTCGCCTCCACCACAATCGTCAACGCACCCGGCCAGAATTTCTGCGCCAGTTTCAGAAAACTGTCCGGCAAATCGCGCGCCAGCTTCGCCGCCTGCTCAATCGAGTTCACCAAAATCGGGAGCGCCTTCGTCTCCGCGCGCCCCTTCACGCGAAACACTTCCTGAATCGACGCCAAATTGTAGGGATCGGCCGAAAGCCCGTAAACCGTGTCGGTAGGAATACCCACCACGCGCCCGCGCAAAATCAGGCTCGCGGCGTAATGAATGGCGTACGGCTCAGGCGCTTCGGTTGAGATTTTCAGGACTTCGGCCGGCAATGGGGTCACTCGTGCGGCGCCACGCTCGCCCGCATTCTGCTGCAAATTACCATACGGGAACGAATTCGCGCAAGCGCGGTCTGGTTTCTCAGTTTCGCAGGCCGGCGAGGACCAAGATCGGCTACCGCATTCTCCACAAAAGATAAGCTAGTGCAGCCATCAGACTGAAGAAAAGCACAGTTTGCACAATGGATCTAGTCCGGTCATTTTTCTACGGCCCGAAGACTCGAGCGACCTCCATCTCCACATGTAGAGACCCCAGAAGACGCCCATAATCATCCATATCGCGAATCGGCTGGCAACGTCGTAGAACGAGCCGAAGTGGCCTGTCCTGTGATAATCCAAAAGAAAGCTGCATAAGGCCGTGCCTCCTCCCCAGACAAGACCCCCCCAACGAAAACGAACAGAGCCTTTCTGGGGTGCCTTACTTGTTCTATTAGCAGAGATGCTACCTCGGCCGGTTCCTTCGAGCAAACCGCGTCGGGTGCCGCACCCTTCGGTTTTAATGGTGCGGGTTTTGTTTGACGGCACCTCCTCCGCAGCTTGTCATTCCGAGGAGCCATGCGACGAGGAATCTGCTTCTTTTTAACATCCCCTCGAACTCTCTTGCCTTTTCCCTCCAAACCCGGAAAAATAGCTCCTCATGCTCCCAGAACAGAATTGCCCCAAGTGCGGACGCCGCATGTTGCTCTACCGCTGCTCACACAACAATTGCCCCACCGAACGCCGCCTCTGCGTCGTCTGCGAATACGGAGGCATTCGCCCGCCCATCCCCTTCAAGCAAACGAGCGTCTTCCCCACCTGCCACTCCGACGGCATGCTCCTCGCCGACGAAAACCGCAACTACCTGTAGAATCCATTTCACAAATCGTCTGCGTCAGGGCACGGCATCACCAAAGACGGCACCGAGCTTTTCACTCCACGGGTTCCCTACTTTGCCGAAGAGATGGAAGCCGCTACGCCGCCACTCGCGTCATTCCTTCTGTTGCGGCGGCCTGCGTCAGGGCACGGCTTTAGCCGTGCCGAAGAGTCAGCCTTACACGGGCTTTAGCCCCTGAGGAAAAAGGCTCACCTCCGTGCCTCGATCTTCTCCGCCATCTCCATCATCTTCAACACGCTGTTCCAGTTTCTGCCCGTACCTGTTGTTCCCAGCGCCTTCACAATCGCCATCCACGACAATTTTGTTTTCCCCATCCCGTTCGGAAAATAAATGTAAACCTC
>JBOGNJ010000211.1:0-3516 GCA_050746905.1 Candidatus Acidiferrales bacterium | reverse complement strand
CGCAACGATCCCGCCAGTTTATCGCCCAGCGGGAATCCGTCCTTCGCAAGCCGAATCGCCGGAGCCATATCCTCGGCCAGCGTCAATTTCCCATAATGTTTTTGCGCGAACGTCAGACCCGCCACCGTCCCCGGCACCCCAATTGCCAGATACCCGGTCGTCGATCTGCGCGGAACCACTTTTCCGTCCTCGCCCACGTACATATTCCGCGTCGCGCGTCCCGGCGCCTCTTCGCGGTAGTCGACGAATTTCGCCGCGCCGTCATGCATGCGCACCAGCATGAACCCGCCGCCCCCGATGTTTCCCGCCGCCGGCTCAACCACTGCCAGCGCAAATCCCACGGCCACCGCCGCGTCCACCGCGTTCCCGCCCTTTTTCAAAATCTCGACGCCCGCTTCCGACGCAAGCGCTTCATCGCTCACCACCATCGCATGGGCTCCGCGCACTGCCGCGGGCGGCCACGCCGGACGCGTCGTTTCTCCCGCGGACGAATACTCGCGCGGCGTTGGTGGTTGTGGTTTGCTTTGCGCGCAGACAATCGCAGCGCTGCAGAAAAAGCCCACCGCAACAAAGATAATCTGTAGTTTCGTTCGCATCGGAGCCCCGAATCTATTCGATTCGCGAAGGGTCGTCAAGACATGCGAGTGTGCGATGTCCATTTCACGACAGGAAGCTGATAGAGGTAAGCGACCAACGCAAATCAAAATCAATTCAAAGTGCGAAGAAGCGACAATTTTTTCAGGAAGAAACGAAGGATTCTCGATGAAAACGAGATTGGTTCGGATGCACCAGGAGAAGGCTCCCGTGGGTCGACGACGTCAGTACCGACGCGTTTCCCTGGCGGACGGCGGCCTTTTTGACCGGCTGGTTGAGTTTCTGGCTCGTAAGGCCATTCAGTGAATTCGTGTGGCATTATACAATCCCGATTCTAGTGGACATAGCGATGTTCAAAAAATCTGCAGACGCGAAGCTTCAGAGGCTTTCGCGCAGGAATTCAACGCGGGCGTTGGGGGGCAGGAGGCCCGCCGCTTTCGCGCGCGTCACCAACTCGTCAACCGCCTTGCGCCCTTCTTCCCCAAAATTCAGCGTCCAGCGGTTGACGTACATGCCCACGAATTTATCTGCCAGCGCCGGATCCATGTCGCGCGCGAATTGCAGCGCGTAATTCAGCGCCTCTTCGCGATGATCGAGCGCATATCGCACGCTCTCTCGAATCGCACGCGCCACCTGCACGGCCACCTCCGTACTCAACGAACGCCGGATCGCATTCGCGCCCAGCGGCAACGGCAACCCGGTCTGCTCCTGCCACCACACGCCAAGGTCCACCACGCGATGCAGTCCCGCCGCCGAGTAAAGCAATTGTCCTTCGTGAATCAGCAATCCCGCTTCCACTTCCTTCGCGCTCACCGCATCCAGAATCTTGTCGAACGGCATCGTCACCGTCTCGACGCCCGCCTCAAAAAGCTTCAGCGCCAGATACGAAGTCGTCCGCGTCCCCGGGATCGCGACTTTGCATCCCTTCAATTCACTTTTCTTCATCGCGCGTGACGAAACCACAATCGGACCGTAGCCTTCGCCGAAGCTCGCGCCGCAATCGAGCAAAATATATTTGTCCGCCAGGAACGGATACGCGTAGACACTCACCGCCGTCACGTCATATTTTTCTTCCTGCGCCGCGTGGTTCAGCGTCTCGATATCGGAGAGCACGTGCGTGAATTTAATTCCCAGGACGCGCAGCTTCCCCGTCGCCAGCGCGTAGAACATGAACGCATCGTCGCTATCCGGCGAGTGCGCTATATGAATTTCCGATGTTTGCGTCGTTGCAGTTCGTGCGGCCATAGGGTTCGCTTCTCCGGTAGCCATTACGCGCACTCCTCCGGCCTTGATTGCGGCTGTGCGGGCGGCATTCACAGAGCCCTGCGGCTCTTCTGCGGTATCTCGCGTGGAGTGAATTCCGGCCGGCTGGGGCGCCGTTTCAGACGCCCCAGCATAACACACACAATTCTCCGCATAAAGGTGAGCTATTTTCGGTCAGGACGGAAGCATTGGAAGGATAGACAAAACGCGAAGCGGAATCCCACCACGTGACTCCTGTGTGCCGGGACTCCGCCTCGTCACCTGAGCTTGGACAAGACTTCCAAACAGAGGGTCAAGCATACTGCCATGACTCCAGTGCCGTAGCAGAACATCCTAAATGTCGAATCCGCTGACCGGCAGAAAATCTGTCGTTTTTCTTCGTCAGTCTCTTTCTGTGCTTCCCTTCGCAGTTTCACTAGGTCTGTGAAGTAGATATAGGAAGCAAAGACGAGAATGAAGATCAGTAGAAACAGGCCCGATTCCATCGACGATAGAGCAGGAGTCCTTTTTACGTCTCGCCAAACATTCACGAGCGAAAAAGCGGCGCCGATAATAAATATAATCTCCAACCAAAACGACAGCGATTTGACAATGGGTCCGAAAACGAGCAAACGGATCGAGGCACGCACGTTTTTATCAACCATAGTATTCCACCCCTCTTTTAGTCACAGCCACCGGCTGCCGCTTCGGCATCATAGGCGAGTGCGGCTACTTCGAACGCCACTGCCACTGGTTCGGCGCCTGACAAAGCAGCGATGATTGCCAATCCTGTCGCTTCGGCAGAGAGATTAGCAAGTTGAGTACATTGGTCCTGTGTTAGCGGCTTACTGACAGCTAGCCGGTAAAATCCCGCGGTTCGGAAGGCACCGCGATCTCGACGTGCATTAGCGGTGTTGGAGGCAACTGCTCCATCTCCAGTGGTTCGTGAAAGCATTAAGAATTCCTGCACCATTTCCGATTCGACTTGCGAAATACCTTTTTGTTGGATCGCTTTCACGATCGAGCTGGAATTCTTTTGAGACATGCTTAGCAAATTTGAAATCTGGCCCAGAGTTACGGATGAAATCCCATCCGCTTGCAGTTCATCAAACAGCTTCTGGGCAATCGTGCTTGTTTGAGCCGCCGATAGAATGTTGCTGTTTCCGCGCAAAGCAGCATCCAACTTGGCATTAACCCCCTGCTCCTGCATATAGGCGAACAAGATTCGGAGGGCAGTGGCGGTTGATTGCAGGTCACCCGGTTGGAGAGTTCCTTGCTTTTGGTGATTGTAAGTGGACACGATGCTCTGAACGGTTGTCTGTACCACCGCGGAACTAAGCGGCGGGGGGGGAATTGTCTGCCCGGCCACCGAAGCCGGGGTCACGGCAGCAAAAATCAACGCGAACGAGATGAGAACCGAAGCAGTTCGCTTGAGATAGTTCATTTGGTCTCCTTGTCTACTGTAAACGGTACTAGCTTCCATTGTAAGGTCTGGAAGCAACGCTACGCCTATTAAACACAATGTCAATATCTATTAATAAAATATAAACATGGCTTGCAGGGTGTTCCGCTGGGTTGGCCGACGCGCCGCTTCGGCACCTTCACCTTTGGAGCTGATTCGCAGGGCTTTAGGACGCAACGTTGGATCGGATTCGCCAAGAAGCACTGATTCAATCCGCG
>JBOGNJ010000210.1:0-4397 GCA_050746905.1 Candidatus Acidiferrales bacterium | reverse complement strand
CGATTGACTTACTCGTTGCGCCCATGCGAGCATATCGCTCTTTTGTCTTTGGGCGGCCAAGCAAATGGCAACGCAAGCTCAGCGCATTGAAGTGACGCTGGAGACGCTGCTCGACAGCGTCGACCTGGCCGAAGAGATCACGCTTCGCGTGGCCGGTGAAGCCGGCTTCGACGACGAAGACTGCCACAAGATCGGGATGTCCGTGCGCGAGGCGGTGATTAACGCGTACAGCTACGGGAATCGCAAAGAGCGCGGGCGCAAGATCGGGCTGACGCTGGAACTGGACGAGGGCAAGATGGTGGTGCACGTGCTGGATGAAGGCAAGAATTTTTGTCTCGCTGACGTGCCGGATCCGCTGGCGGAAGAAAACCTGCTGCGGACTTCGGGACGCGGAATCTTTCTGATGCGCGCCTTCATGGACGAATTCGATATCCGGTGCGGGCCGAACGGCGGCACCGAATTAGTGATGAGCAAACGGTTCCCCATGGCTGCCGGCGGCAACGGCGGCGCGGGAAAACCCCGCGAGACTAAATAACAACCCGCACGCCACGCTTCCCGTTCGACAATTGAATTTTCGTTTGTGTGATGGGTCAGTTTGAATTTCGACACCTTGTGTCACGATCAAGAAAATTCAAACTGACCCATTACCCGTTTGTGTCCACACAGACAGGCGGAATGCGTTTTGTGTTAGCATGGGGAATCGAATTTTTCCTGGAGACGTGAAAAGTGGCGAAGCATATTTCCCGTCAGGAATTGAAGACGGATCAGGTGCAGGAGGCGCTGTCGCACAGCGCCGAGGCCGTGCTGTCGCACAAGACGGCGCTGATTTACGTGGTTGTTGCGGCGCTGATTGTCGCCGCCGGAGTTTTCGGCTGGCAATTTTATTCGCAGCGGCAATCCGTGAAGGCCGGGGCTGCATTCAACAATGCCATGCAGATTTTCCAGGCGCCGACGCTGACGGCGGGCCAAACACCGCAGCCGAATGAGATCAGCTACTCGGATAGTTCCAAGAAATATCAGGATGCATTGAAGAAGTTCGAAGACGTGGCGAATGAATATCCGCGCACGCGGAGCGGCCAGCTCGCCGATTATTATTCCGCGCTGTGCCTGGAACGGCTGAATCAAAATGCACAGGCAATCACGCGGCTATCGAAAATGAAGGACAGCTCGAACCGCGATTTCGGGGCGATGGCTCGTTTCGAACTGGCGCAGATTTACGACCATTCGGGAAATGGAAATCAGGCCGTGCAGCTCTACAACGAACTGCTGAAGGATCCCTCGGTGCTGGCGCCGAAGCCGATGGTGATGCTTGCGCTGGCGGAGCACTACCGGCAGTCGGATCCGACGCAGGCCGCGCGAATTTTGAATCAAATCAAATCCGAATACCCCGATACGGGCGCCGCCGACCAGGCGGATCAGGATCTCGCCCTTCTTCCCGCCGGAAAATCCTGAGCGCCGCGGCAATCCATCAGCTTCACCGGACTTCCAGAGGCCGCGCAAATCCCTCGAGCTGCGCCGTGATTACGCGCCGGTGGCGCGCTGACCTTCGAGCTTCGCGGTCATTGTTATTTCAGCCTTGAGAAGTTTTGAGACGGGGCAGCCGGCCTTGGCCGCTTGCGCGGATTTCTCGAATGCGGCATTGTCGGCGTTGGGAATGCGCGCGGTGACGTCGAGATGAATTTTCGTGATGGCGAAACCGGCGTCCTGCTTTTCGAGCGTGACGGCGGTGGTGGTTTCAAGGTTTTCGGGCGTGATGCCGGCTTTGCCGAGTTCCGCGGCAAGCGCCATGGTGAAGCAGCCGGCGTGAGCGGCGGCGATCAATTCTTCGGGGTTCGTGCCGCGCTCGTTTTCGAAGCGCGTCTTGAATGAGTAGGGCGACTTCGAGAGAACGCCACTCTCGGTTGAAATGTTGCCTTCGCCTTCCTTCAGCGAGCCGTTCCAAACTGCCGTAGCTTTGCGTGCCATAGTTTCCTCCTCTGGTCTTTACTTCTGAGAGAGCACTCCTTAGATGAGCACCTCTAGTGTACGGCTACGCGCGTGCAAGGGCCAGAGGCTGAGAAAACTTGAGCGGCGGGCGCACGAGGACTTCGCGATGAAATTCCGCGCTGAATGTGATTCGGCTATTGGAGCTTGTAGACGAAGACCTCGCCAGCCGCGTTGGGTTGCGGCGGAATGGTGACGTAAAGACGGCCGAGTTGGGGGACGAGGACCTCGTTTTTCCCGCGGGGTGCAGAGGCGACTTCACCGAGCGACTTGTAATGATCCGGGTCGGTCTCCTCGTAAACGGCGATTGCGCCTTTGTCGGCGCCGCAAGCAGCGTAGATGCGCTTGTGCGCGGAATCAAAGACCAAATCGTCGATGCCTTTGGGAATGGGGAGGGCCTGAAGTTCTTTTCCGGTGCGCGTGTCGAAGACGACGATCTGGCCGCCGCGGCAGCCGACGAAAAGACGATGCGAGGCTTCGTCAAGGGCCATGGCGACGTTGAATTTGCCCATGGTGACGGGCCAACTCGCGAGCAGCTTATGTGTTTTGCGGTCGATGACGGAGATTTCGTTTTTCGCGCGATTGTTGACATAAATGCGAGGACTAGATTTTTCGAGGGCCATGGCCTCGAGCGTGTCGCCGTCAATTTGCGTGTCGGCGACTTTTTCGCCGGTGGTGGTATTCACGACGCTGAACATGGAGAAGGTTTCGTGAGCGTCGCCGCCGCCGTCGTCGATGTAAAGGTCATGAGTGGCAGAATCGTAGCCGATAGAGTCCGCGTCGACTTTGAGTTTCACGCTCTTGAGCAGGCGATAGGATTTTCCGTCGTAAATTTTCAGTTCGCCAGCGCCGCCGTCGGTGACATAAATGCGATTGAGGTCCGCGCGGCAGAAAATCGCGTGGGGAATACCGATGCCCGTGATGGCGCGAATGTACCGGCCGGTGCGCAAATTGAAGACGAGGACTTCGTGAGCCGTCTCGGCGGCGAGAAATAGTCTGTTTCCGCGAAGGTCCACGCCGAGATGATCGAAGCGGCCTTTGACGTCGTCGGGCATTTTGTACTTCGCGACGAGTTTCAACGGCTCTGCTGCTCTGGCCAAACCCGCCAGGCCCAATACAAAAAGAACGTTCACAAATATAATCGCCAGCTTCTTCATTGTTGTCCCCCGAACGATTCGCGCGTCTTCGTCGTCATATCATAAAGCGAGGCGCGGGGAAAAGTTTTGAAGCGAAGATAAACAGAAATTAATTGTGGATTAAGTCTGCGGGCGATTGAGGGGCGTACGATGAGAGATAGCTAGCCCGCCCAATACGGAAACCATGGAGGGGACAACGATGAATCGATGGATGTATTTCGAACGAGTGCTGAGAATTGCGGGCATCGCAGCATTTGGGGTTTGCTTTGCGTCCGCGGTGACGTCCGCGCAAATGAAAGTGCACAACGGAAAGAGTTTGGCGCAGAAACTGGTGGAGGATACGCACGCGCAACACCCCGAAGCGACGGAGATCGGGATTGTGACCGTGTCGGCGCGCGGATGCAGGACGATTGCCTCGACGGACAAGGGAGACATCGGAGAAAAATGCGAGGCGGACGACAGCGCGCCAATTAAGACGGGGAAACCCTACGTGGAAAAGGAAAAAGACGGATACGACATTTCGTTGCCGCTGCATGACGCGTCGGGGAAGGCAATCGGCGCGGTGGGCATTGAATTCAAGCTCGAAGGGGGACAGACGGCGGCGAACATGACTGCGAAGGCCAAGGAAATCGCCGGCGAGATGGAAAAGCAGATTCCCTCGAAGGCTGCGCTGTCGAAGCCGGCGATGTAAAAACTCCGGACGGCTTGTTAAGGGACCATCCAGGAAAGCCAGTGGGCTTGAGCGAAGGTGAGCAGGCCCACGGCGGTGGCAAAAATGATGCTGTGCCAGAACATGGAGCGAAGGACTTTGCCCTCTTCGCCAATCAAGCCGACCGTGGTGACGCCGACGGCGATATTTTGCGGCGAAATCATCTTGCCGGTGACGCCGCCGGAGGAATTCGTGGCGGCAAGCAAGACCGGGTTGAGATGAAGCTGATGAGCGGCGGCGACTTGAAGATTGCCGAAGAGAAGATTGCTTGCCGTGTCGCTGCCGCTTAAAAAACACGCAACCCAGCCGAGATAACTGCTGACCAGAGGGAAAAATCCACCCACGCGGGCCAGCGCCGCGCCAAGCGTGTAAGTCATTCCCGAATAATTGTAGAGATAGGCCAGGGCGACGATGATGACGACCGTCAGTCCGGGGATGCGGAGTTGGCGAAGCGTCTTTGCGCCGGCTTGCGCGAAAACTTTGGGGCGCGAGCGCAGGCAGAGCGCGGCGAGAATGGTGGCGACAAAAACGGCGGTGCCGGTGGCGAGCGGCTGGAAGGCGTAGCGCGC
>JBOGNJ010000209.1:0-1272 GCA_050746905.1 Candidatus Acidiferrales bacterium | reverse complement strand
CGAAGAATGCCACCGTGACGATCACCACTCCGGTCATCGAAATCACGTCCTGCCGTGACGGCCACACGACCTTGGACATTTCCGAGCGCACATCGTGTAAAAACAGCTTCCAGCGCCGCGGATACTCGCCAAACTTGCCGAATGCCGAAGCGATTGCATTCCGGCCGCCTCCGCCTCCGCCGCGGATTCCTTCGTCCTTGACCTTCAGCGCTTCCGTCATTGTGGTCGTTCCGCCCGCGAATCCTTACCGCTGCATCGCCGCATCTTTTCCAACCCGTGCCCGCTGCCGCTCAAAAACTGGCAGGGGAGGAGGGATTTGAACCCCCACATCCGGTTTTGGAGACCGGCGGTCTACCGTTGAACCTACTCCCCTTTACCCTGAGGGCCGATTCATCGGCCCGAAGGGTTTACCCTAAAATATCCCGCCGCCTGCCCATCCTGCTACCTGCCAAACATCCAGCTTGTCGACCCTTCGAGCGCTTCGCACTCTCAGGGCAAGCCGGCGGTCTACCGTTGAACCTAAACCATCCAGATCCCAGTGCCGTTCGCCGATCCGCAACGGCGTATTTATTGCTTCGCACTCCTGCCAACAAACTCCAGCTTCCTGTCGCGGCTCCAGCCCTTAATTTCCTTTTCTCGCTGCCGCGCAACTTGCGCTGAACCACAGCATTCAGTCCATAGCAGCTCAACAGGCCGCCGCTTCGCTTTGAACGCCGGTCCAACTCCCCAATTGTGCCGCTTGACTCTGGCCGCAACGTCGCTTGCTATCCCTACGTACAGCGAGCCGTCTTTGCATCGGACCATGTAGCAGAACCAGTCGCGCTCTCGCACAGCCATAACGTCAAAGTCGCTTGCTATTTTGTTTCTTTGTGCGGCGTGTGCTTCCGGCACGTATTGCAAAACTTCGACGTCTCGAGCCGCTCCGTGTGCTTCTTGCGGTTCTTCATGGTCGTGTAATTCCGGTTCTTGCATTCACCGCATTGCAATGTAATGATTTCGCGCATGATCCTTTACTCGTTTACTCCCACTACTCGACGATCTCGGTGACAGCGCCGGCGCCTACCGTGTGGCCGCCTTCGCGAATCGCGAAGCGCAATCCCTTCTCGAGCGCCACCGGCGTGATCAGCTTCACTTCCACGCTCACGTTGTCCCCCGGCATCACCATCTCGACTCCGGTCGGCAACGCCACGTCTCCCGTCACGTCCGTCGTCCGAAAATAAAATTGTGGCCTATAACCCGTGAAGAACGGCGTGTGCCGTCCGCCCTCCTCCT
>JBOGNJ010000208.1:0-3076 GCA_050746905.1 Candidatus Acidiferrales bacterium | reverse complement strand
AGCGAATGGCTTGGACAGGCGCTTTCATGGCTTACGTGAGCTCTTAGCCTTACGGTCATAGCCGTGGTTTGATTTTTTGAGTTTCGAGTTTCGAGTTTCGTTTTTCGTACTTTGCGTTTTGTAGCTCGTGTCCCGTCCCGATGCTTTTCGGGACTGACATGAGGCTTTTCTGCCCGTAGAGGAGAGGCGATTATGGCCGGACGGAACTCAGGGTTCTTTCTTGCGGGCGCGGGACTCGTATGGCGCCGCCAGCGCGTACTCTGGTTCATCTTCGCGGTGAATTTGATCCTCGGTATCTTTTCGATTCGCGGACTCGCCAGCCGCACCGGCGATGTGCTCAACCACAGCCTCGCGTCGGGTCGTCTGGTTCACGGCTTCGACGTTGCTGCGCTTGGCGGACTGGCGCAGCAGCCCGGCGTTTCGCCTCTCGACGTGTCAGCGACGGCGCTCGCCTATAGCCTGGTCTTTTTCGCCTTTATGCTTTTCATCACGGGAGGGATACTCGAAGCCTATCGCCGCGACAGCCACATGACCACCGGCGAATTCTTCGAATCGAGCGGCGCGTTTCTGTGGCGCTTCGTCCGGCTGGTCATTTTTCTGCTGCTCTTCCTGATCCCCATCGCAATTCTTCGCTTCATCGCACACGGCATCGGCGATCGCATCGAAGAAACCGCCGTTTCTCCCATGGCGAGCATCTGGTTCAACGTCATGGTTGGCATTGTGATTTTATTTCTGCTGATTGTTCTTCGGCTTTGGTTTGACATGGCCGAAGTTCATTCCGTTGCGCAGAATGAACGCCGCATGCGGCGTTCGCTCGCGGCCGCGTGGCGCCTCACGTTTGGAAATTTCGGCAGGCTGTTCTGGCTGTATTTCAGCATCAGCGTCGTGGCGTGCGTCGGTTTTGGATTTGGGCTGTGGCTGTGGATGTACGTCCTGCCGCCGACGGCGATTGCCGGCGCATTTTTTCTGAGCCAGGCAATGATTCTGTGGTGGCTCGCGACGCGGCTGTGGCAGCGCTCCAGCGAAACGCTGTGGTATCAGCGCAATTTTGTGCCCGCCGCGCCGCCCGCGTCATACGCGCCCGCGACGTATCCCGCCGTCGCGCCGCAAACTCCGCCGTCGCCGCTGCCGCCGCCATCGGCAGTCGATCAGGTGTGACAGCAATTAGAATTCGTGGGAGTCGGATTTCGGCAAATCACAAACTCATTGCCGTAATCGAATCGGAACGATCCAGTTACGCACCGCCCGAACTCTTGCGAACAACGTGCAGCATAGTTCGTGCCGCCGGATGGTCGTTGTCGATATTTGCTCGTTGGAATAATCTCTTGGCGTTCGGGATTGAAGTTCTCACGCCCTTGCCCTCGAAATACGCGATCCCGAGGAAGAAGAATGCATCCTCTCTTGACGCTTCGCATAGGTTTTTCCCTTTTGTTGCCCTGCGAAAACATCGAACTGCTGCTATGGGATTCTTCCTAACCCCTTTTCCCCAGAAATAGTGATTTCCGAGTTGAACCAGGTCATCACCGTCGCCGGACGCGACTGATTTTCGGAACCACCTAACTGCCGCATTTAATTTCCCATTCTCCCGATACGTTATTGCAATATTGCTCGCAGCACAGGAGTGTCCGGCACGAGACGCTTTTTTTAGCCACAAGAGCGATTCCCGTACATTTTTGTTGACGCTGTCTCTATTCCCGAGTTGAACTCCCAAATTATTTTGTGCAGATGTACAACCATGCTCTGCCGCGCGCCGAAGCCATTGAGCGGCTCTCCGAGCGGAGCGCCTAACAAGAACCTTCCCGTTGTTGTCATATACACCGTCGCCATATCCTTCTGCGACCTTCCATTCCGCCTCTGGGTCGCCCCACCTTGCTCGGGCACGCAAAGCTTGCCATTTCGAGGCAGACATCTTGTATCTACCCTGGGGTCCAAGGTTTCTTCGTGTTATCTCCCAAGGACATTCGGAATCAATTACCGCGCGGACTCCGTCACGTTGTGGCATTGTCGATTTGAGCGCGCTGGAGATGATCCGAGTAGTCGATGTAGATTGTCTTCCACTCGGAGTAAAAATCGAGCGCGGGCGCGCCCGATTCGCGATGACCGTTGCCCGTCTGCTTGGTGCCGCCGAACGGCAAATGCGTCTCCGCGCCAATCGTCGGCGCGTTCACGTAAACGATACCCGTGTCCAAATCGCGCTGCGCGCGAAACGCGTCATTCACGTTGCGCGTGTAAATCGAAGACGACAACCCGTACTTCACGCCGTTCGCAATCTCGATTGCTTCGTCGAGGCTGTTCATCGGCATCACCGACACGACCGGCCCGAAAATCTCCTCCTGGCAAATGCGCATCTTCGGATTGCAATCCACAAACACGGTCGGCTCGTGGAACCATCCCTTCGCGTGCGCGCCTTTATCGAGCCGATGCCCGCCCGTCGCGATCTTCGCGCCTTCCTGTTTGCCGATTTCGACGTACTTCATCACTGTTTGCAGTTGCGTTTCGTTGATCGCCGGCCCCATATCGATATTCGGCTGCAATCCATCGCCGACGCGCAACGATTTCGCGCGCGCCACGAATTTATCGACGAATTCTTTGTAGACTTTCTTGTGCACCGCGACGCGGCTCGCCGCCGTGCAACGCTGCCCGGTGGTGCCGAATCCGCCCCAGATCGCGCCATCGACCGCCAGATCCAGATTCGCGTCGTCCATCACCAGAATAATATTTTTGCCGCCCATTTCCAGATGGCAGTGCTTGAACGTGCCGGCGCACGCCTGCGCCACAATTCTTCCCACTTCCGTCGAGCCCGTAAAACTCACGAGCTTCACGTCCGGATGATTCACCAGCGCCGCGCCCGCGTCCGGCCCCATTCCGCCGACAATATTCGCGACGCCCTCCGGCAGCCCGGCCTCCTCCAAAATCTGCACCAGGTAATATGTCGAGAGCGGGGTATCCTCCGCCGGCTTGATCACCACCGTGTTCCCGCAGACGAGCGCGGGCATCATTTTCCACGACGGAATCGCGATCGGAAAATTCCACGGCGTAATCAATCCGCAGACGCCAATCGGCGCGCGCACGCTCA
>JBOGNJ010000207.1:0-18399 GCA_050746905.1 Candidatus Acidiferrales bacterium | reverse complement strand
AGAACCGCGACGGAATGCACCCGCCAGGGCGTAATTTTCCGCTGTAACCTTTCCACGGTTGACGCGTAACCTGTGTGGCAATAAAAAATGGCGGACATTGAAAGCCTCTACAAACGCTATGCCGGCGATGTCCGCCGATTCGCGCTGTATTTGTGCGGCGACGCAGTGATGGCGGATGAGATTACTTCGGACACGTTCGTGCGCGCGTGGATGGCGAGCGACCGCATTCGCCAGCCGACGGTGAAAAGTTATCTCTTCACAATTGCGCGAAACGTGCACACGGATTTATTGCGGCGCGGCGCGAAGCATACGGAATTAAACGAGAACATGCCCGACACGCGAATCAGCGCGCAGACGCAAATGGAGCAGAGCGCGGAAGTGAGCGCGGTGCTGGCGGCGTTGCAGGAATTGCCGGAAATCGATCGCACGGTGCTGCTGATGCGCGCGCTCGATGAAATGCCGTACGAGGAAATCGCGGAGACGTTGGGGATTCCGGTGGTGACGGCAAAAGTTAAGGTTCACCGCGCGAGATTGAAGTTGATGCAAACCAGGCAGGCATGGCGGGAAGTTGCGCCCGCCGCAGGAGCAAAACCATGAACGTCACACGCGAAGTGGTAACGGATTTGTTGCCGGTATATTTTTCGGGCGAGGCCAGCGGAGATACGAAAGTGCTGGTGGAGGATTATTTTCGCGGGGATCCGGACTTCGAGCGCATTGCGCGGAGCGCCGCGACGCCACTGGAAACGTTGAAATCAGCGGCATGGCCGGGAGCTGCGGACGGCGCGGCGGGCGCGGAGAAGGAAAAGCGGGGACTCGAGAGCGTGCGATGCGAATTGCGGACGCGCCGGTGGTTCTTCGGCTTCGCTCTGTTCTTCACGCTTGTCCCGTTGGCATTCTCCTTCACCAATGGCCATATCGTCTCTTTGATGGTTCGCGACGCGCCTTGGGAGGCCGCGCTTTACTGGAGCCTCGCGGCGCTTTACTGGTTCTTCTACTTCGCGCGTTTGCGGCGGCATGTTATCTCACTGCTGGCGGCGATCTTTTTTACGCTGCTGCCCTTCGGTTTCGCCCTGCATCACGTCTTTTCGAGCGCGCCGGCGTTGAGGAGTAAGCTCGTAGAGGCCGTTGCCATGTGGATAGCCGCGGGAGTCTGCTGGATCAGTTATTTCCGGCAACGGCCTCGGTAAGAAAGGAGCAACTACCCGCCCTTCACACAAATCGTTCGGGAGGGGGCACCCGAAAAGATGAAGAACCGCAGGTCTTCGCAAGAAACGAGCGACGCCCGCAGCTGCCAGCGGCAACACGGATGAAACGCGACTCGGGGAGTCGCGCGGGCGGGGCAAGCCCCGCCCCCTACGAATGATGCAAAAGCCTCACGTCAGTTGCGGCAAATGCGCCGCAACGGGACGTGAGTTACAGGACGGCGTCAATGAGACGCGGGCTTGGGATGCGGCGTCGAGTGCGGCACCGGAGTTGCCGGGACGATGCGGGCGGTCAGGATCCTGTCGAGTTTGGGGAAATTTTTCTCCAGGAAGGCATTCCCCTGGTTGGCGATCTGATCCTGCATACCGGTCGGCTGGTCGGCGTATCCGCCGTAGAAGGATTCGACCACCTTCATGCCTTCGATGACTTTGCCGAACGGCGCGAAGCCCATCGAGTCGAGGCGCGCATTGTCGCCGAAATTGATGAACACTTGAGTGCTGCGGGAATTGGGCGCGGACGACTGCGCGTAGGTTATGTAACCGGGAAGATTGCTCTCCTTTACGGGATCGTCTTTGATATTGGCGTTGGCCCAGATTTTGCCGTAACGAGGATTCGCGGGAATGCCGAATTGCACAACGAAACCGGCGACGACGCGGAAGAACGTGGCTTCGTCATAAAAATGATGCTCGACGAGATTGTAGAAGCGGTCCGCGCCGTTGGGCGCCCAGGCGCGCGTCACTTGCACCGTGAAGTCGCCCTTGGTGGTATGGAACTTTACGTCGTAGGTTGCGGGAGCCGTCGCGTGAAGCGAGGCGGGATTCAAAAGCGAACCAGTGGTTGACACGTGTCTTCTCCTTGGGGTCGTGCGGTGAGTTTGGGCAAACAGAGGCGGCGCGGCGAGCGCGCAGAATAAAATGGAGCTAAATAAAACTGTGAGATCTACGCGTTTCATTGTTCTCATCGTCATTCCCTCAGAGTTTTTTTCAACCTCGTCCTGTCGAGTAACGCGTCGATTAGCTGCGATGCACAACCGAATCGACGGCTCTTATACAATTTTCCACGGAGGCGCGTTCCGCCTCAGTCAGTTCCCCGCGCGCGAAAGCCCTCACATCCTGGAGAGCGACGAGGAGTTCGTTCCAGCCGTCCGTCAGCCGAGAAAACAGCGGATATCCTCGCAATATTGCGCGGAGAGCGCCCAAACACCGGCGGTCACACCACGCGTCGACAAGGCTTTGAAGCGTCTGAAACAGTTCCGCGTTGTCTTTCACCGCCGCATTTCTCTGATGCGAGCCGGACACTAGTTTCCTTGTGCTTGCATTTCGTGGCTGACGCGCTCGGCGGCGGCCATGACGCGCAGTGTGTTTTCGCCGAGAATTTTCTTGATGTCGGCGTCGGAGTAGCCGCGATCGAGAAGCGCCTGCGTGATTTGCGGTAGATGCGTGACGTCTTCCATGCCGATGGGCATGTCGGAGCCGTCATAATCGGAGCCCAAGCCGACGTGGTCGATGCCGCCGATTTTCACGGCGTGGTCAATGTGGTCGACGATTTCGGTCCAGCTCACTTTGGGCAGCGTGCCGTCGAGCATCAGTTTGTGAATCAGCTGATTTTCCGTGATGAGCTGGCAAACTTCGTCGGCTTTGGAGCATTTCTGCGCGACTTGGTCGGCGACCCCCTTCAAAATTTCGGGCTTGGCCTTGGTGGCGTCAACGTATTTTTGGCTGAGGAACGCGACGTGATAATTGATTTGGATGACGCCGCCCTTCGCGGCGAGGGCTTTGATCATGGGGTCGCTCATGTCGCGCACCGCATCGCACAGTGCGCGGCACGAGGAATGCGAGGCGATGAGCGGAGCTTTGCTGACGGCCAGCGCGTCGTAGAATGTTTTGTCCGAGGTGTGCGAAATGTCGATCATGATGCCGTCGCGATTCATGCGCAGGACGACTTGCTTGCCAAAATCGGTCAAGCCGTTGTGCGCGGGCTTGTCGGTGGAGGAATCGGCCCAGTCGGTGTTCACAAAGTGCGTGAGCGTCATGTAACGCACGCCGAGCGCAGCGAATGCGTCGAGCACAGCGAGGTCGTCATTAATCATGTGGCCGCCTTCGACGCCCATGAGCGCGGCGATTTTATGTTCGGCGAAGGCGTGGCGGACGTCGGCGGCGGTTTTCGCGAGCATCACGTCATTGGGATGGCGGCGAGCCATTTCGCGCACGGCGGCGATTTGGTCGAGGGCTTTTTCGACGGCAGTAGGTCCGGTGATCGTGCCGGGCATGTAGATGGAGAAGAAAATTCCGTCGAGGCCGCCTTGCTTCATTCGCGGGATGTCAATGTTGCCGTCGGTGTGGCGCGCGCCGAGATCGAAATGCGGCACCAACAGGCGCTGCGTGGTGTCGTCATGGGTGTCGATGACAATCGAATGGAAATGCAATTCGCGCGCGTGCGCGGAGATTTTTGGATTTTGGGCTTTCACGATCAATGGGATGGCCGCGAGTAGAATTCCGCAGACGCCAATGACGAAATTGCGCATCGATGTGGTCTCCTTCGGGCGAGAAGATTACCGCAGCGATTGGATATGGGCAAAGTATATCTCGCGGCGCGTTGCGATTCTAAATGAGGCATGGCAAAAGCGGTCAAAGCAGATTCCTCGTCGCTCTGCTCCCTGCCTGCGGCGGGCAGGCTCGGAATGACACGTGTAAGGTCCCTCGCGGAATGTTTGCTGGTCACTTTTGGATACCGAGGCGCTTCCATTCATCGTCGCGTTCGGTGGGGCCTTCGGAAAAATTCAGCCAGTCCCAGACGGCGTGCTTGAGGACCTGGCGATTGATTTCGTTGTTCGATTCAGTGAGAGGAATGCTCTTGGGGCAGACCTTGACGCAATTCATGGCGTTGTCGCAATCCTGAATGCCGCCGGGGCCCATCATGGCTTCCAGGCGTTCGCGCGAGTGCATGTTGCCGGTGGGATGCATGTTGAAGAGACGCACTTGATTAATGATCGCGGCGCCGACGAATTGCGTGTGGTCGTTCACCTTGGGGCAAATTTCCAGGCAATTGCCGCAGGTGATGCAGCGCGCCATCGGGTAGCCGATTTGCTGCTGCTCAGGCGACATGCGCGGGCCGGCGCCGATGGCGTACGTGCCGTCGATGGGCACCCAGCACTTCATGCGCTTCAAATTCTCGAACATGATGGAGCGGTCGACTTGTAAATCGCGGACGAGCGGAAATTTTGTGAGCGGTTCGAGGCGAATGGGCTTTTCGAGATTGTCGATGAGCGCGGAGCAGGCCTGGCGCGGATAGCCGTTGACGAGCATGGCGCAGGCGCCGCAGACTTCTTCGAGGCAATTCGCGTCGTAGGAAATGGGCGTGGTGGCGTTGCCGGCGCGCGTGACGGGCTTTTCCGCGATGTCGCGCAGGCAGGTGATGACGTTCAAGTGCGGGCGGTAGCGAATTTCGAATTCTTCCCAGACGACGCGCTCCTGCGGAGCGGCCTGGCGTTTGATGCGAACGATGAATTTGTTGTCGGCCATGATGCCTCGACTTCAGATTAGCAGCTAAACAGTCGGAGCTAAAGCCCGACCCTACAACTGCAAAGCGGCGTCTAGCCGCCGCACTCCAAAAAAATACTAATACTTGCGCGAGCGCGGAGGGAGAAGCGAAATGTCGACCGGCTCGTATTCGAGTTTGATGTTGCCGCCGTTGTAGCTGGCTTTAGTGGTCTTGAGCCAATTCTTGTCGTCGCGCTCGGGAAATTCGGGCTTGAAATGCGCGCCTCGCGTTTCGTTGCGAGCGAGAGCGCCGAGCGTGATGGCTTTCGCGAGAATCAGCATGTTGCCAAGCTCGCGCGTGAATTGCAGCGTTTGATTCGACCATTGCGTGCGGTCGGCAAGATTCACGCGGCTGAAGCGATCGCTCAACTCGTCGAGCTTCTTGAGAGTTTTTTCGAGATTGGTGTTTATGCGCACGACGGTGACGTGCTCGGTCATCCACGCGCCAAGCTCGTTCCAAATCGTCATGGGATTTTCAGTTCCCTGCTGATTGAGCAGGCTGTCGTTCGCTTCACGCTGGCGGCTGGCTTCGACGTAAAAAACTTTTTCGGGCGTCGTGTCGCAGCCTTTTTCGAGACTGCGCGCGTATTTGACGGCGGAAGGTCCCGCGACCATGCCTCCATAAATGCAGGAGACGAGCGAATTCGCACCCAGGCGATTGGCGCCGTGATACTGATATTCGCATTCGCCCGCGGCGAAAATTCCGGGGATGTTTGTGGCCTGGCGCTCGTTGTCAATCCAAAGGCCGCCCATGGTGTAATGCATCGCGGGAAAAACTTTCATGGGCTCTTCACGCGGGTCAGGGCCGACGAATTTCTGGTAAATTTCGAGGACGCCTTCGAGTTTGCGGTCGAGCATTTCGCGCGGCAGATGCGTGAGGTCGAGATAGACGGCGTTCATCCCCGCGAGACTGAGCTTTTGCTCGAACACGATTTTGTAAATGGCGCGCGTGGCGACGTCGCGCGGGACAAGGTTCCCGTATTTCGGGTACCACTCTTCGAGAAAATAAAATCGCTCTTTCTCCGGAATCGAGCGCGCGGGACGCGTGTCGCCCGCTTTGCGCGGCACCCAGACGCGGCCGCCTTCGCCGCGCAGCGACTCGCTCATCAGGCGGCATTTGTCCTCGCCGGGAATCGCCGTGGGATGCACTTGAATGAATTCGCCGTTCGCGTAATAGACGCCCTGCTGGAAAAGCGCCGACTGCGCGCTGCCGGTGCAGACGACTGAATTCGTAGTTTGCCTGAAGATGGCGCCGATGCCGCCGGTGCAGAAAATCACGGCGTCGGCCGGGAATGTGCGGACTTCCATGGTTTTCAAATCCATGGCGCAGATACCGCGGCAAATGCGATTTTCGTCGATGACAGCGGAGAGAAACGACCAGCCTTCGAATTTCTGAACTGTGTCCTCGGATTCGAACCGGCGGACTTGCTCGTCGAGGGCGTAGAGCAGTTGCTGGCCCGTGGTGGCACCTGCGAACGCGGTGCGATGATAGAGCGTGCCGCCGAAGCGCCGAAAGTCGAGCAGGCCTTCCGGCGTGCGATTGAACATCACGCCCATGCGATCGAGTAGATCGATGATCGCGGGCGCGGCTTCGCACATGGCTTTCACGATGGGCTGATTGGCGATGAAGTCGCCGCCGTAAATCGTGTCGTCGAAATGAATCCAGGTGGAATCGCCCTCGCCTTTCAGATTTTTGGCAGCGTTGATGCCTCCCTGGGCGCAGACGGAATGCGAGCGCTTGACGGGCACGATGGAAAATAGTTGGACGGGCACGCCGGATTCGGCGACGCGAATGGTGGCCATGAGTCCCGCGAGGCCGCCTCCGACGACGATGATTTTAGGTTCTCTCATTTTTAGTAAACTCTCAAGCTGCAAACCCGCAAAACCGCTGCGTAGCCTTTCCGGGTGCCCCATCCTGAACGAATTTTGTGAAGGGTGGGGATTTTGCGCCGCACAAAACGCCGCGCCTGCCTTTTGTAGAGGCGGCCTTCAGCGCCGCCTGGCGCTTTGCGCCCCCATCTTCCCTGCCATTCTTTGTAGGGGCGGCCTTCAGGCCGGCCTGCGGTAGGCTCCCCTCAAGTGACGAACACAAGCATTCAATGGCCCTAGAGGTATCCGCTGAACGGGTGCCAGTTGTAAACGAAGCCGGCGACAATCAAAAGGCCGAAGACGGTAAAGTCCACGCCGACGAGCGCGCCGAGCCAGGCCGCTGCGCGTTGCGCGCGCGGCGTGACGGCAATTCCCCACTTGCAGCAAAAATTAAAGACGCCGTTGCCGAGATGAAACGAGGCCGCGAGAATTCCGAGGACGTAAAACGCAGCGTAATAGGGATTCGCGAAATCGTGCGCCACGCCGGCGAAAGTGGAGCGTCCGTGAGTGGCGAAGCGCTCGAGCCATACGTGCCAAATGATGTACGCGAAGAGGACGATGCCCGTCCAGCGCTGAAGCAAATACATCCAGTTCGACATCCACGGATGCGCCAGGACGTTGGCTTTGCCGCGCCACCAGATGTACAGGCCGTAACCGCCGTGAAACGCGATGGGCAGCCAAATGAAAAGGAATTCGACGGGGATGCGCCAGGGAATTTGTTCGAGGCTCGCGGCGGTGGCGTTGTACCTTTCCGGACTGACGAGAACGTAGCTGTTCGACCAGAAATGCTCGGCGAGGAATGCGCCAATGGGAATTATACCGCTGAGGGAATGCAGTTTGTCCCAGAAATAACTGGAGTCAGGTTTCGAGGCCGTTGCCGGCATCCACTCTCCGAAAAAGTTCCAGCGGGAACTTGAATAGGCGCGCTGCAAATTCACGCGTGATGACTGAGCGCGCGAAAATGCTCGCCTAAAAGACATTTCAGTATAGACAGCGGTCAACGTGTTTGCAAGACGACTACAGCAGAAACGGCGGACCAGACAGCGTGCTAGACTCGAAACATGCCGAGCGCAACCGTTTCGGAACTGGAAATTCTGATTAGCGGCATGGTGAAACTCGGCGCCAAGCTGGACGCGGCGCAATTGAGGAAGATCGCGGACGCCGTAGGACGCGTATTTTCCGTGCAAGACGATGAGGTGGCGATTCTCTCGGTGACCGCTGACGGAAGATCATTGCGCTTCCGCGTTCCGGAGCAGTTGCAATCCGTTGGGACAATTCCGCTGACAAGCACCACTTCTCTGGCGGTGCGGACGGCACGCGACAAGCGGCCGGAGATCGTCAACCATTTCAACATTGTGCCGCATGCTTCGGTGTTCGAGGCGGTGAGGATCAAGGCGGAACGCAGCGATCCGATACAGAAAATCATGAGCGCTCCGATTGCCGTTGGCGCGAAGATGATTGGAGTGCTGCAAGTGTCGCGCAAGGCGAAAACCGCGCGAGGAGCACGGGATTTCTCGCCTTCGGATTTGCGGCAGCTTGTGTCGATTACCGAGTTGGTGGCCTCCGCGCTTCCGCTTTGCGAAGGTTAGCCTCGCAACGCCTTCATTTCGACGCATCCCTGCGCGAGAAAAGTAAGAGCAGATTCCTGCCTACCCGCCGCGGCGCGCAAGCGGCAAACAAGCTCGCCGCATAGCTCGCCTGCGGACTCCTCGGAATGACAAGTTTGTCTTTGCGATGTTGTGAGATACTTCTCGCGGATGATTCGCGCACCGAAATTAACTTCTCTTTTTTCCCGGCCGGCTTCCCTTTTTTGCGTGGCGCTTTTTATTTTGAGCGCGATTGCCGGCAGCGGGCGCGTTTACGTCACGGGCGTCCGCGCGCAAACCGCCGCGGATGATGTCACGTTGACTTTGCTGAGTACCACGGATTCGCACGGACATTTGCTGGCGTGGGACGACATGACCAACAAGCCCGCGAATTGGGGGCTGGCGAAGATCGCCACCCTGGTCGAGACGATTCGCGCGACGGCGCCGAATGTGCTGCTGCTTGATTGCGGCGATACGATCGAAGGCACTCCGCTGGCGTACTACTTCAACGTGAAAGAGCCGACGCGGCCGAATCCGGAAATTGCCGTGTTCAACGCGATGCACTACGACGCGATGGCCGTGGGCAATCACGAATTCAATTTTGGCGAACGCGTGATGTGGAAGGCGAAACGCGAATCGCATTTCCCATGGCTGGCGGCGAACTTGAAGGAAACGTACACGAGCGGAGTGCCATATTTTCAGCCGTACATTATCAAGAAAATTGGCGGCGTGCGCGTGGGCATCGTGGGATTTGTGACGCCGGGCGTGCCGCGCTGGGAAATTCCTTCGCATTATCGCGGATACACGTTCGAGCCGATTGTGGACGCGGCGCGCCGCGTGATTCCGGAAGTGCGCGCGAAATGCGATTTGCTCGTCGTCATCATGCACTCAGGGCTGGACCACAATCCGAAAACGGGCGAGCCTTTTTCGGGTTACACGCTGAACGGCGAGAATCAGGCGTGGGAACTGGCGCAGGCTTTGCCGTCAATTGACGTGATCTTTTACGGGCACACGCATCAGGAAATGCCGCAGCTGATGGTGAACGGCGTGCTGATGACGCAAGCGAAAAACTGGGGCGAGTCGCTCGCTCGCGCCGACGTGAAGTTGCACCGCGAATTGAACGGGCGCTGGAAAGTGACGTCGAAACATTCGACAACGATTCGTCCGGCGATGGACGCGCCGCAGGACGCGGAGATTGTGAAAATCGTCGAGCCGTATCACGCGACGGTGGAGAAATATTTGGATACGACGATTGCCACGCTCGGTGAAACGCGCGCAGCACCGTGCGGGACACTGGCGCGTTATGAAGACGAGCCGCTGGTGGATTTGATTCATCGCGCGCAGATGCAGTACGCGCATGCGGACGTGTCGCTCGCAACAATGTTTATCCCAAGCGCATGCGTAGAAGAGGGCCCTGTGACGATTCGCGAGATTTTTGGCGTGTATCCGTACGAGAACACGCTTTACGGCGTGGAGATGACGGGCGCGCAACTGAAAGATGCTCTCGAACATGCGGCGAGTTTTTATCCGGCGTGGCCCGCGCCAGCGGACAAGCCGATGCGATTACCGGGTTACGACGCGGATTCGGCGGAAGGCGTCGCATACGAAATGGATTTGACAAAACCCATCGGCAGCCGGATTACGAATCTGACTTTTCACGGCGCGCCGATTTCCGTGACGCAGAAATTTCGCGTGGCGATCAACAATTACCGCTACACGGGCGGCGGCGGGTACTCGGTGTTCAAGGGATTGCCGGTGGTTTACAGGTCAACGGAAGAAGTGCGTGACTTGATCATCGCGTATCTCGAAAAGACGAAACAGTTCCCTGTCACCGCGGACGACAATTGGCGAATCGGACCGAAAGCGGCGCGCGAAGCCATCGAGAAGCAGGCAATGTCATTTGACAGGCAACGCGAGCAGCAACGCGCGGCACCGAAAGCGAACGCGGCGAGTGCGTCGTATCAGTGACTGTTAAATTTTCGCTGCGGGCGCGAAAAGCATTGACACCCCATGCGCTTCTTGTTACTTTTTGCGCGCGTCTCATCTTCCTGAGTTTTTAACTCGGAGGCACCGCAGCCCGACCTTCATGGCGTTCGTCGCGAAGAAAATATTCCTCACGAAAGGAGTCGGCAAACACCGCGAGAGGCTTTCGAGCTTCGAGCTTGCGTTGCGCAATGCAGGCATCGCCGCGTGCAATATTGTGCGCGTGTCTTCGATTTTCCCGCCGCACTGCAAACTGATTTCGCGCAGCGAGGGTTTGAAGCATTTGAAGCCGGGGCAAGTGGCGTTTGTGGTGATCAGCGAAAATCAGACGCGCGAGGCGCACCGGTTGATCGCCGCGTCGGTGGGCGTGGCGTTGCCCGGCGATAAATCGATGTATGGCTACCTTTCCGAGCATCACTCGTTCGGCGAGCCGGAGGAAATCGCGGGCGAATACGCGGAAGAGCTGGCGGCGGAAATGCTGGCGACGACGCTGAACGTGGAATTCGATCCGGATTTATCCTGGGACGAGAAAAAAGAAGTTTACCGCATCTCCAATAAAATCGTGCGCACGATGAACATCACGCAGTCCGCCGTGGGCGACAAGCGCGGGCTGTGGTCAACTGTGCTGGCGGCCGCGATTCTGCTCGGCGAAGACGACTAGCCACTGCTTCTGTAGACTCCGCACTATTTAGCGCAAAATCCGCAAGAGGTAAAATTTCCGAAGCAGCCGCACCCGAAACGCGTTGCTACTTGCCGGCTTGCGGCGTGATGGACGATGCGGTGATGATTGCGCCGGCGCTCGGCCCCTTCCCCGTGGCAAATTGTTCGTGGCCGGCGACAGTTCCTTTCACCGTGACAGTTTGGCCCGCGTATTTCGCGGCTTCGCTCTGCGGATTCAGAATGTAGACTTTCTTATCCGCGAAATTGTAGAAGGCGTACTTCGCATGCTCATTCTTTATGCATTCCAGCGTGCAGGATTTCGTGGGCGGTTTGTTGACGCGATTGAATCCGCAGTAGGTATCGGTGACGTAGCCTTTCCAGGTTTGCGCGGTACTGTTTGCGGCTGATAAGGTGCTGAGCGAGCCAGCGAAGAGCAGGATTGCGGCGGCGCCGAGCAATCGCTTCGTGATTTGTTTCGTGTTGATCATGGTTGCGTCCTCCTCAAAAGCGAAGTATCCACCCAACGAACGGGGCGAGTCAAACTGCCAACTCGAAGAAAAGGAACGCGAGCGCCGCGGCGTGGCTTTAATGGTACGCTGCATGTCGCGAGGAGCCGCATCATGAGGAAAAAATCCGTCTCGCGCGCGGCGGGCGTGTGGATAGCGATTGCGGCTGTGTGTTGCGCGTTCGTTGCCGCCCATCGCGCGTGGGCGCAGGAAGCAAAACGGGCGGCGGCGAATTCTGCGCACGGCGTGTTCGTCGTTTTCCTTGGGACAGGAATGCCGCGTCCGGATCCGGAACGGCAGGGGCCGTCGCTGGCGATTGTGGCGAACGGGAAAGCCTATATTGTGGACGCGGGAGTTGGAGTTGTGCGGCAGGCCGCAGCGGCGTATGCGCGCGGAATCAGCGCGCTGAAGGCGGATCAACTCGACATCGCGTTTCTGACGCATCTGCATTCGGATCACACCCTCGGCTTGCCGGATTTAATTTTCACGCCGTGGGTGATGCACCGCACAGCGCCTTTGCGGTTGTACGGGCCCGTGGGGACGCAGGCGATGGCGGACAACATCGAGAAAACGTGGGCGGAAGATATCGACATTCGCGTTCACGGGCTCGAGCACAACACAACCACAGGATACAAAGTTGTTGTGCATGAAATTCGTCCGGGCATCGTTTACCAGGACGCGAATGTGAAGGTGACGGCTTTCGCCGTGCTGCACGGGAGCTGGAAAGAGGCGCTGGGGTATCGTTTTGACGCGGACGGAAAGTCGATCGTGATTTCGGGCGACACGCGGCCCGCGCAGAGCGTGGTGGACGCGTGCAACGGGTGCGATATTCTGATCCACGAAGTTTATTCGGGCGAATACGGCAATGCCGAGAATCGCGCGTATTTTTCTTCGTTTCACACCTCCGCAGAGGAGTTGGGGGAAATCGCGGCGAAGGCGCGGCCGACAATTCTGGTGATCACGCATTACGTCCCGCTGGGAAAGAGCGAGCAGACGGAGATGCTTGAAGGAATTCGCAAGAAATTCGACGGACCTGTGATTGTGTCAAACGACCTCGATGTGATTTCCCCGTGATGGCTCCTCGAATTCGTGGCAGCTAGACTCCCCGCCGGCAGCATCTTATTTCTGGGCACATCCGGAATCATCTCCGTTTGGCGGCAGGGACTTTCTGGGTATTCTAGACATTCGCGGGCAGACAAGTAGCCGTTTGAGTTTCGACGGCAAGGATTGTTGACGGCATCATGCCAAAGGACACGCAAATCGCGACGCTGAAAATTCTGGAAGGCGTTCCGCTGGCGGAGCACAGCAATTACCGCATTGGCGGGCCTGCGCGGTATTTTTGCGAAGCGGCGAACGAAGAGGAAATTCGCGCGGGGGTGCTGTTTGCGCGCGAACAGAGTCTGAAACTTTTCATTTTGGGCGGCGGGACGAATCTGTTGATCAGCGACAGCGGCTTCGACGGGCTGGTGCTGAAGCCGAGTTTGATGCAACTGGAAGCGCACGGAAATGAGATTACGGCGGGCGCGGGAGTGCTGGTCGCGGATTTGCTGAAGTTCACGATTCAACATTCGCTGAGCGGACTGGAATGGTCGGGCGGATTGCCGGGAACGGTGGGCGGCGCGGTGCGCGGAAACGCGGGCGCGTTTCGCGGGGAGATAAAAGACCGCGTGGTCAGCGTCGAGAGCTTCGACGTGGAAACGCTGGAAACGATTTCGCGCGAGAACGCGGCGTGCGGATTCGGCTACCGGTCGAGCGTTTTCAAGGAAAAGAACGGGCGCGAAATCATTTTGACGATGAAAATCAACATGATTCAGGGCGAGCTGCAGGCGATTGCCGCGGGTATTCAGGACAAAATCAATTACCGGCTCGAACGGCATCCGATGGAGTATCCGAACATCGGCAGCACGTTCAAGAATGTGGATTTGAAGCTCGTGCCGAAAATATGGGCCGAGGTGGTGGCGAAAGTCGTGAAAGTGGATCCGTTTCCGGTAGTACCGACGGCGTATTTGATCTCAGAAGCCGGACTGCGCGGGACGCAACACGGCGGCGCGATCGTGTCGGAGAAGCATCCGAATTTCATCGTGAACCTGGGCGGCGCGACAGCGGCGGACGTGAAGTTCCTGATTGAGATTGTGAAGGAACGCGTGTTCGAGAAATACGGAATCCGGCTGGAAGAGGAAATTCAGCTGGTCTAGTTTTGTCTCGCGCACGTTGTGCATCGCGCAGATTCAGGGACAAGAACAGATTCCCTGCCTGCGGCCGGCAGGCTCCGCGCAATGACAACAATAAAATCGAGCATGCCAGCCTGAAGGCCGTCTCTACAATGCGCCAATGACCACTTAGCGGCCGGCGGAGGCGGTCTTCGCCTTGTCCGCGTGGACGGCCGGGACGTCGACCAGATGCTCGGCCAGGAACCAGACTTGCAACTCATTCGTGCGAATCACCTGGCTGACGAGCAAATCATTTGTGCCGGCGTCGTCCGCGTCGTCGGCATCACGGGCAAACGTCCGCGCTTCCTTCAAAATAATTTCATGCGCTTCCAGAAGGCGCGAAAGCTGCACGGGAAGTTCCTCGCGGCCGCGCGGCGGACGAGGAATCAGCGTTGTTTCGGCGACGTCGGCGGCCATGGCGAGGCTGATGGCGCCGAGAGTTTGAATTCGTTCGGCGATCGTGTCGACCAGTTCGTCCTGCTCGTCGTGATGTTTATCGAAGAGCAGATGAATCTGGTAGAACGTGTGGCCCGCGACTTGCCAGTGATGCTTCTTGTACATATCGCGAAGGGTCATCGTGTCGGCGAGAAGTTGATTCAGATTTTCGGCGCTCGTGGCGCAAACTTTTTCGTCGAGCGCGATCGGGAGTTTGGCGATCTTGCCGTAAGGCTGAATCTCGCGCGCCTGCTGGCGTAAAATCGGTTTCGATTGCCGGGTTCCCTCTTCGAGCTGATTGTAATCGGGGCCACGCTTGTCGTTTTTTGTGCTCATGAAGTTTTCTCCTTTGCTGCTCAATCAGCGGCTGCTGTGAACAATGGCGCGATGGGGATGATGGTTCGGACCTGAATTCTTCTTGGCGTTTTTCTTTTCGTCGTGCTGATCGAAGTAACCGATGCGTTCAAGAACCGCGCCGGCGATGAGCGGAAGCGCGACGGTAGCGTCCTCGAAAACCTCGGCAAATTTTCCGCCTTCGTCCTGGGGCACGAATTTCCCCCACGAAACAGCTTCCGTATAAGTGCTGCCGGAAAGTCCGCCCCAGTGCACGGGCTCCGGGCAAATGCGCAAGCCGTAATTATAACGCTTGAGCGGCATTTCCTCGTAGCCGCGGCGCGCGAGTAACTCCGCGTAAACGCCGAACTGCTGAGACCAATTGCGCGGAACGCCGCCCCCGATGGTGAAAATTCCCATGCGCTTCGTGGCGAGCATGGTTTCCGCGAAATGTTCGAAGTCTTCAAAGGAGTCGAAGACGAGTTCAGGGCGTTTTTCCTTGCGGCGCTGCCGCTGGTGGAGCGCGAAATCGATGCCGAGCTCGGAATCGGTGAACGCGGGAATGAAAACAGGGACATTTTTTTCGGCGGCAGATTTCAGAATGCCGCGTCCCTCCGCGTGTTCGATCAGATATTCGCCAATACGGCGATTCAGCCTCCAACTCGATACAAGTTCCTTGGGATCCCATTTCTCGAACAGCGCATCGACAAGTTCCTCGATGTAATCGAGATTCACCTCCGGCTCAAGCGAATCGTAGACGCGATTGTAGCCGGATAAGAAAAGTTCTTTGTCGCCCACGCTCGGATCGTAGCGGAAATGGCTTTTGCCTGCGGCCTCGACGAGGCCATGCGCCATGAGTGCGCCGGTGGAGACGACGGCCTTGACGATTCCCGAATCGATCAAGTCGCAAAAGACGAGGCCCATTTTTGCGACGGTGAGCGCGCCGGAAAGAGTGAGCACGACGAAGCAATCCTCGTCGCGCGCCATGGCTTCGAGAACGTCGGCGGCGTCGCCGATCTGGCGTCCCGTGAACGCCGTCTGGCCCATCGCGCGGACCAGAGAATCCACGGTGCGCGCTTTCGAAAGATCGAGCGGATAAGTGGGCGTCAGACGATCCGCGATGGGATCATGCAGAACGCGCTCCGTCACTCCCTTTTTCTTTGCCATTCACGTTCCTCGCGGGTAATGTATCACCTCCGGCGCGTTCTTTGCTGTCTAAATTCGCAAAAAAATATTTTGCGGGCCATGAACATCGCAAAGAGCGGCGCGAAAAAAGAAAATAAATCCAGCTGCGAGGTTGTTTTATCGTGGAACTGAAAAGCTACACGCTTGCGCCGCCGGAAAATTTCGGCGGGATTCCAGAAGACAATTCGCGTTACGAGAATTCGCGCGCGGTGATTTTCCCGATCCCGCTGGAGCGCACGACGACATACGAGCACGGAACGCGCAATGGCCCGAACGCGATTATCGCGGCGAGCCGCAACATGGAGACGTGGGACGAAGAGCTGGAAGTCGAAACGTATTCCACAATCGGGATTGCGACGCTTCCGGCGATTGACACTTCGGAAGGGACGCTCGAAAAAGTGCTGGCGGAGATTCACACGACGGAGCTCGCGCTGCTGAAGGACGGAAAATTCCCGGTGGCGCTGGGCGGCGAGCATTCACTGACTCCGCCGCTGGTTTCGGCGGCAGTGAAAAAGTTTCCAGAACTCGCGGTACTGCAAATCGACGCGCACGCGGATTTGCGCGAGGCATATCAAGGGAATCGCGCGAGCCACGCTTCGGCGATGCGGCGCGTGGTGGAAATGTGTCCCGCCGTGCAAGTGGCGATACGCTCGCTTTCGATGGAAGAGGCGGAGGCGATTCCGCGGCTGCGCACGAAGATTTTCTGGGCGCGGGACATTGCGAGAGAGAGAGACGACAAATGGATTCCGCACGTGATCGAGCATTTGCCGGAGCACGTTTACCTGACCGTGGACCTCGATGGATTCGATCCCGCGTACATGCCCGCGACAGGAACACCGGAGCCGGGTGGGCTTGATTGGTATCAGGTGACCGCGCTGATTCGCGCGGTGGCGGAGGCGCGGAATATCGTTGCGGCGGATGTGGTCGAGCTGTTGCCACAGTCTGGCGATCATGCGTCCGATTTTCTCGCCGCCAAATTGGTTTACAAGATTCTGGGCTACAAGTTCCGCTTACCTACGAAGCGCTAAATCTTGATTTCTAACCAAATCCCCTGTGGGAGAACAGTCAAATGGGGCCGCTCCTCAAGTTCTTCGCGCTCACCTATGCTGTGACTTGGACATGCTTTATCGGGGCGGTGGAGATTTCCCACGGAACGGCACAGGCGGGTCCCGCGCGTGCCGCAGTTCGGGGCGCGTTGTTGCTCCTCGGAACCTTTGCGCCGGCATTGGTAGCCCTCGCAATCACGGCACGCGACGACGGAATGCCGGCAGCGGAAGCACTGTTTCGCCGCGTGTTTCAGTGGAAGGCCAGTGCGCGATGGTATTTCTTCGCGATCAGCTACATGGCGGCAATCAAGCTCGCTGTTGCTGTCACGCATCACGCCATTACGGGCTCATGGCCACGCTTCGGCACTGAGGCGTGGTACATCATCGTGGTGGCGATCGTCATCTCGATACCAGTGCAGGCGGGCGAAGAAATTGGATGGCGCGGCTATACGCTTCCCCGTTTGGCAGGCCGCTTTGGGTACGGGGGCGGCGGTGTCCTGTTGGGCCTGATCTGGGCATGCTGGCACCTGCCTCTGTTCTTTCTTCCGGGAGCGGATAAGTACGGGCAGTCCTTCCCGATTTGGGTGCTTGGGGTCACGGCGCTGTCGGTTGCGATTACATGGCTTTACGCGCACGTGAACGGAAGTCTGCTGCTCACAATGCTGATGCATTCAGCCGTGAATCAGACGATAGGCATCATTCCTGATGGCACGCCGAATGCCGCGAATCCTTTTGCTCTGAGCGCTTCGCTCCCCTATTTGCTGACCGCGCTCAATGGGTCGAACGGATGGTGCAGGGCAAGATTGGCTGAAGCGCGACGACGAATCCATTGGACGAACGTATCGATCAACCCCGAAGCGCTGGTTGGACGTTGCGGCCGGGAAAGCTACTAAGCGGACATCCGCGTCCTATCCGGGCCGGGCGTTTAGCCGTACGTGAGCTCGGTGCTTTGTCCGACCTCGATGATGTAACCGTCTGGGTCGCGGATGTAGCAGCGGATCTCGCCGTACTTGGCAATCGGTTCCGTGAGAAACTCGGCTCCCCGATTTTTCCACAATTCGTAGCACGCTTGAATATCGGCAACGCGGAAATTCATAAAGCTGTTGATGTGGTTCGGGTCGGGGACGCTGAGCGTTACCGTCGGCTTGTCGGGGGTTGGTCCGCCCCCCACGTTCAAAATCATCCAGATATTCGCAAGCTGAAGGTACGGAGGTGCGTTGCCGTCACCCATGGTCAGAATGCGAGCGCCGAATACTTTTTCAGAGTAGCGAGCCGATCGCTCGACGTCGGCAACGGTGAGAAAATGCGCGATGCTCATCCCTTCCTTCGGCGGCATCTCGTAGCTCTTCTGTTCGATTTGTACGGCGTTCATTGACGACTCCTTTCGATGGAGTATTCACTATAAATACGTGTCCTCTGTTCGCAAAATAAATAATGTCAAGCCACCAGCAAGATCTTCCCGACGCCACCCTTCTCTGCCGCTGCTTGAGCCTTGGCCGCTTCACTGAGTGGCAGTTTCAGGCTAATCGGGATTACTAGCTTGCCGTCTCGCATCGCTTCGGCCACCCGGTAGCAGGTCACGCGCGGCTGCGTTACTTCAAATAGCGCGCTGCCAATTCGATAACGGTCGCCGATGGAGACTTCGACATCTGGCAAGCCTTCAACCGTGAAGTTTTCGCCGAACTGCCCGAAGGTGAAGTTCGTGCGGGATAGTTGCTGCTCCCAGTACCGGTAGGAATCGATCTGATAGACGAGGACCGCTCGGTGCTCACCGCCGTGGCCGGAAAGGTCGCCTTGGCCGTCGCCGTCGACGTTGAGCCGCCGCACCATGCGACGGCCCTGCA
>JBOGNJ010000206.1:0-9832 GCA_050746905.1 Candidatus Acidiferrales bacterium | reverse complement strand
AACCAGTGAACGCAATTTTCGAGACACCGGGATGGCGCACAAGCGCGCGGCCGAGTTCATCCGAAGCGCCTGTAACGATATTTAGAGCGCCGTCAGGCAAGCCGGCTTCCTGGCAAATCTCACCGAGGCGCAACGCCGTGAGCGAAGTCCACGGCGCGGGTTTTAATACGACAGTGTTGCCCGCGGCCAGCGCGGGAGCCACTTTCCACGAGGCAAGCAACAACGGAAAATTCCACGGGACAATTGCCGCAACCACGCCGATAGGTTCACGTAATGTGTAATGCAGAAACGGGCCGCGGACGGGGACCGTCTCGCCGTGAATTTTTGTGGCCCAGCCCGCGTAGTAGCGAAAAACCTCGGCCACCATGGGCATGTCCACCTGGCGTGACTCGAAGATGGGCTTGCCGTTGTCGAGCGTTTCGAGCGTGCCGAGCTCTTCGTTGTATTTGTCGATGAGATCGCCGATTTTCCAGAGAATTCGCCCGCGGTCTGAAGCGCTCATCTCCAACCACGGGCCTGACTCGAACGCGCGGCGCGCCGCCTCGACCGCAGCATCGGCATCGTGAGCGTCGGCGTCGGCGATCTGTGTCAGCGTCTCGCCCGTGGCGGGATTCACCGTGGAATACGTCTTACCTGAAGCGGCATCCACCCACTTGCCGCCGATGAGCAACTTCCCGGGCTTCGGTTCAATTTTGGCTGCGGTCGCCATGCTCTGCTACCTTCCCTTGAATTCCGGCTGGCGTTTCTCGACGTAAGCCTTCAGCCCTTCCTTCGCGTCGTCACTTGTGAACAGCAATTGCTGCAATTCGCGCTCGATGCCGAGAGCCTCGCCAAAACCGACCTCCAAACCGGTGACCACGGCACGCTTGATGCGGCCCACGGCGCGAGAAGCTTTGTTCGGAGGGCAGAATTGCCGCGCATAAGCCTTCACTTCATCCCAGAACGATTCGCGCTCGTAGATGTAATGAATCAGGCCCATCTCAGCAGCTTCCTCGAAGCTGAACGTGCGCCCGGTTGCCATTAATTCAATCGCGCGTGACCGCCCAACCGCGCGCGCGAGCCGTTGCGTGCCGCCCGTGCCGGGAAGAACACCCAGATTCACCTCGGGCAGGCCAATCTTGCCGCCCTCTTTTTTTGCGAGACGAATGTCGCAAGCCAGGGCAATTTCGAGGCCGCCTCCCACCGTGTGGCCATTGAGCGCCGCAATCACCAGCTTGGGAGTCTGCTCGAGGCGAGAAAGCGTCTCGTTGGCATGCAGGCAGAAATAATATTTGAACTGCGGGTCGACTTTGGCGAGCATGGGAATGCTGGCGCCGGCGGAGAAGAATTTTTCGCCCGCGCCGCGCAGTAAAAGGACGTGGACGTTGTCGTCCATGCGCGCCTGCAAAATCGATTCATCGAGCTGGCGCATCATTTCGTAGGTGTACGTATTTGCGGGCGCGTCATCCATCTCGATGATGGCGATGCCTTCTTCCACCCGATAATTCACCAGCTGTTTCTGGTCCACTGCCTGCGTCGTTGCCATCGAAAAGCTCCTCTCTTATGAATATCGAAGTCGTTCAACCAGCAACGCGTGCCGCCACTTTCAGACCGCTGCGCGCGGCGCGCGATAATTTTTGTGACTCGAGCCTGTGGCCATTCATTACACCGTGGAGAAACATCTGCGACATTACATCGGAAAGCGATTCGGCTTGCGGGTCCACCTGCGGACGATGCCACGTGTGAATCCAGTTCATCATACCGAAGAGCGACAAGACCGCGATGCGGGGATTTAGCCGCCGGGCTTGTCCAGCCCGCCGCAATTCCTCGAAAATTTCGAGCGCCGTGCCGTAATAGCGGCGCTTAATCTCCGCCACTTCCTTGCGATACTCACCCTCAAGCACATCATCCTCGCGCGCAAGCACTTTCATCTCCATCGGATGGCGCAGAAAATATTCCAGGTGATTATGAACGAGGATGCGGAGGCGTGCCGCAGGGTCGGAGATGCCACGCAGGTTTTGCTGAAGCCGGGATAGGATCGTCCGAAATGTATGGATTTGAATCAGATAGAGGAGCTTCTGCTTGCTTTCAACGTAATAGTACAGGCCGGAGAGTGAAACACCGCTCGCGCGGCTGATGTCGCGAATGGAAGCGCCTTCGTAACCCTTCTCAGCGAACACGCGGGCGGAATGCCGGAGAATCATCTCAAGCTTCCGTGAAGCCATTCGCGAGTCTGTTGTTCCAGCAGGAGGCATGAATTTGCAATCCTGAGTCGAACGTTCGTTCGAATAACAGCATAGTTCCGCGAAGGACCAGAGTCAAGCGGCATGGCAGCGTGGAATTCGAGCGCGGATAGAGTTCGTCGCGCAGAGAATCTTGCATCCTCAGGGCGCCCGCCGCGTCAGATAGAAGTGCGCCCTCGGGCGAGAACAAGGCGGCAGTTTGTGCTACGCTTTGTCATCGCCACTTAACATCATCACTTGACGTGGCCACCTGACGCGGGACAATCGACAGACATGGAACCAGCAAACGCCAAACTGGCAAGTTCGCAAGCAGCTCCTATAGATAATGAGTCTTCCCTGGTCGCGGCCGCTAAAGCGGGAGACGTCGCGGCATTCGAGGCACTCGTCAATCGCTACGAGCGCAAGATTTTCCGCCTTACGCAACACATCACACAAAACACAGAAGACGCGCAGGATGCGTCGCAGGAAGCTTTCCTGAAGGCATTCGAGCATCTTGGGGAATTTCAGGGGAATTCACGGTTTTACACCTGGCTGGTGCGCATCGCCGTGAATCAGGCGCTGATGAAGTTGCGCAAGCGCCACACGAAGGACGTTTCGCTCGACCAGGACATCGAAACGGAAGACAATTTCATGCCCCGAGAGATCGAGGATTGGGGCCCTTCACCGGAAAAACGCTACGCGCAGGAAGAACTCGCGGGAATCCTTTCGCACGTAATCGGCGAGCTGGAACCGCCCTTTAGAACCGTTTTCCAGCTTCGCGACATTGACGAACTTTCCACGGAAGAAACCGCCGAAGCGCTTGGCCTTTCCGTGCCGGCGGTCAAGTCCCGACTGCTGCGCGCGCGGCTGAAGCTGCGCGAAAAATTGAACCGGTACTTTCGAAGAGGTATAGCCCAATGAACTGCCGAAACATAGTGCGGGAGCTCTCCAATTATCTCGATGGAGAACTGGATACGAGTTTGCAGCATTCCATCGAAATTCACATGGAGCACTGCGAAGATTGCCATTTGCTGGTGGACACGACGAAAAAAACGATTCAGATTTTCTGCAATTCTGAACCATTGCCGCTGTCGGACGACGTCCGAAGCCGCCTACACGACGCCCTGGTCAAGCGATTGCACAAACCGCAGAGCTAAGGCTTCGCTCCGCCGTCAATTTGCAGAGTCCGCCTTCCACAACTCCACCTGATTCCCAATTCCCCGCTGCAGCGCCAGTGCATAGACTCGTCCCGCCGTTACAATGTCTTCCATCGCGATTCCATTGGATTTGAAAAGGGTGATTTGTTCCGCCGATGTGCGCCCTTGCACGCGGCCGGCAACCAGATCGCTTAGTTCTTTCACGTCATCCCAACGCGCCTGATCTCCCTGGAACGCCTGAATCAGATCGCCCGCTTCGAGTTTTGATTGCTCGCGTGAATCGACGAAGATCGCGCCGCAACGACTGATCGTGTCCGCATCGAGTTCCGCTTTCTCGGGAAAATTCGCTCCGATAGCATCGATGTGCATTCCGGCTCGCAACCATTTTCCTGCGACGACCGGCTGGGAAGCAGTGGTCGAAGTAATTAGAACGTCCGCGTCGCGCACGGCCTCTTCCGCGGAGCCGGCAGCTTCGACCGGCACATGCAGCTTTTCTTCCATTTCACGGGCGAACCGCTCGCGACGCTCTGGATCGCGCCCAAACGCGCGGATACGCTCGATCTTGCGCACCGACGTGACAGCCTCAAGCTGCGTGCGCGCCTGATAGCCGGTGCCGATGATTCCGACTTTGCGCGCATCGGCCCGCGCCAATAGCTTTGTGGCAAAGCCACTGGCCGCTCCTGTACGCATCTGGCCCAAATGGTCCGCTTGAATCAGCGCCAGAAGCTCGCCGGTCTTTGCCCGGAAAAGCGGAATCATGAATCGCAAACCCTCGCGCGAACTTGTGTAGATTTTCATGCCCATGTAACCGGCGTCGCCGTCGACAGCAGCCATGTAATGGAGGTACGAATTCCCCGGTAAGTGGAGACGTTGTCGAGAATGGAATCGCGCTGTGCCGTTGGCAAGGCGCTGGAATGCGTCCTCGACGGCCTGGAGCGCCAGGGGCATCGTTAGCAAGGCGCGGACATCATCTTCGCTGAGAAGTAATGGCATGGATGATTTTCCGCAACCTTACCGGCTCTGCGAACTGGATCCCGTGTCCGGCTCATTAATTCGGAATCGGAGCACACGTGCATCAGGCCGGTCGAGCACAAGCAATTCGCCCTTGGGCGTGAACGCAACATCCGTGGGGGTCGCCTTTTGTCCCCATTCGGGATGCTGCGAGAAATCCACGGTCAGCTTCGGCACGCCGTCAGCCGTCCAGATTTCAAGCAGGCGCTTCGTCTCGTCAGTGGCAACTACAAAATTCCGTGAAACGGCCAGGCCGTAGGATTTTGGGACGTCGCGCTTCGGCGCCAGGTTGCTGAACGGAAAATCCCAAGACGAAACGTAATCGCCATCGAACGAAAGCTTCTCGATCCGTTGATTGTCCGCATCGGCGAGATACAAATTTCCCTTCCCTCCCACGCGGATACGGCACGGAGTCCAACGCTCTACGGGCAAACCTCTCGGTTTCTCCCATGTTTGCAGGATGCGACCGCGCGCGTTCATTCTCGCGATGCGCGCGGTTTCAAAATCCGCCAGATAAATGTCATCGTCATCAGGATCTATGGCTATGCTTGCCGGATGATTCAGCGAGCTTCGATAACGGAACGAGAGGGTGCGGAACGCTTCGCCTTCGGGAGAGAAAATCTGAATCTGCGCCCTGCGGACATCCACGATAAAAATCGCCTGTCCCGAATCGACGGCAATATCCCAGGTGTTGTCATTTCCCCCCACATCGAAAGCGAGCAACGGATGTCCCGTGGAGTTGAATTTCTCGATTTGCGTTGGATTCCCATCGTTCGCAATGTAGACATTGCCGACCTGATCCGAGCTGAACGACTGCGGATTTTGCAATTGTCCGGGCGCCGTGCCGGCAATTCCCCATTCACCAAGATATTGGAGCGGAGGAGGAGGAACGCTCTGCGCCGCGTGCTGCGGGGCGGAGCATGAGGCAATCCAGAGCGCACAACAGAGCAGAAATACGCAGAAATCCCAGCCTTGGCGGCGGACGATTTTCGTACCAGTCATTTCCTGGCCTTTCGTGAATGCTTTCTTTCCGTTCTCACCGCGACGGAATCAACCCGGTGCACGGTGGTGACGCTCATTTCGTACTGGCGATTTTCCCGGCCTTTCAGACCAACGTTGCTGAACGTGAACCGCGCCTGTCCGCCCGGCGCCGTCGCCGGCGTGACCTGCACCGGCAAACTGCCGCAAAACCCGCGCTCCATGAAGGCGGTTTCGTAACGGTGCCGGCGTGCACTCCAAGTGAAGACGCGGATAAGCGTAAAGTCGCACGGCCTTCCTTCTCCACTGCGAGCGCCCATGACCAGATATTCGGGCTTGACGGCTTCCGTCGAATCCACGGCATGATTGATTTCAAACCACGCAACGATGGAGATGTGCTCCGAGCTTTGATATTCGGGAAGCGGCTCAGGAAGATTCAAACTTACAAATCGACCGAGAACCCAGCCGGAAATCTGGGCTGCGTTTCTCACATTTGCCCGCACCAGCCACCAATCCTCGCGATTCGACGAGTCAGGCGATGACCCGGGACGCGGCTGCCTTTCCGCATTGGCGGCCGATTGTCGCGCAAACATCTCGACGGGCGTGTCACCGGGCGCGGTCGATATCACTTCCCACTGGCGCCCCGGGCGAATGTGAAGATTGCTGCGAGCGCGCGTGTGGCCCCGTGCTTGCACGGCCATGGATTCCGTCGTCTTATTGAGCAACGCTGCGGCGCGCCATACCGCTGTGCTCAGCAGCGAATCCGAATCGACCCAACCGCGCACGCCCCTGCTGTTGCGGACGAGTGCGTAGCCGCCATCGCGCTGGAAAATCTGAACCGGTTCGCCATAGGAGAGATTCGCCACAGAGGTACGAACTTCAGCGGTGCTATTCCAAATGGACACACTCTGTGCAACTACGTAAGCCGTTTCCAGCGGAGGCTTACTACGCAAATGCACCTGGCGCACCACAAAGGCGGTGATGATTCCGAGTACCAGGATGATCAGAAATGCGCGGCGCATTAGCGCGAGTCCGTCCGCCGAACGTCAATGGAGTTCGCGCCGCTCGCTGGGTAAATATTGTGTGTCATTTCGCTTGCGTGATGATTCTACCCCTCATCCGCTGCGCGGCGAATCAAAGGTGTCACGCCCTGTGTTCAGTCGTGCCACGGTTCTGCTAGAATGTCTGAGCTTCAGGGCTCTGGGAAAAACATTCAACGAGGGTGAGACGATGCATCATTTCGAGAAACTCAAACCGCTGGCGTTGCTGCTCCTTCGGCTCGGCCTCGGGATCATTTTCGTCTACCACGGATTCCCGAAGCTTTTCACGCATACACACGAAGCCCTGCAGCAGTTCCCTCACATGGGATTCCCGTCCTATTTCGTCTACATCGCGGGTATCGTGGAGTTTTTCGGCGGATGCTTGCTGATTATCGGACTGTTCACGCGAATTGCGGCGCTGTTGCTTGCAGGCGAGATGGCAATCGCCATCCTAAGGGTGCATCTGCCGCAGGGCGGCTTCATGGCCGTCAGCAATTACCAGTTCCCGCTGGCAATGGCCGTGGGCGCGTTCGCATTGGTCGCCGTGGGAGCCGGCGCGTTGTCGTTCGACCGCGCCATCTTCAAAAATAATGCCTAGACGGCCAGTTGTTTAAGCTCACGCGTGAGGAACTTCCGGTGTCTGCGCGACCGGCGGCACAGGAATCGGCAGCGAGCCCGCCGGCATAATCAACCAGCCGGCCAGGTAGACGGCTATCCCCGGAACGAGTCCGGTGAAAAACGTCACCAGCACCCAGACCAGACGTACGATCGTTGAATCCATTCCGAAATACTCGGCTACCCCGCCGCAAACGCCCGCAATCTTCGTATCGATGGCGGAGCGCTGCAACCGGCGCGGCGGCGTCGCGGAAGTTGTGGCGTGAGCCTGGCGTGCACCGCAAAAATAACAATAGTTTGAATAGTTGGTGATGTCCCTCTGACAATGTGGGCAATTCATCATGACCTCCCATTCCCGCCGGATCGACGGGCTTCGACCGCGTCGCTATTTACAGGTACGGCCAGCGAGCCGGAAAGGTTTCAGACCCTCTGCCGCTTGTTTACAACGCTTCAAAAAGCCACCAAATCACGGACTGCTCGAACGATGTCCTCCGTTTGCGGCAAAATCTCATCTTCGAGCTTCGGCTGATACGCGCAGAATGTGTCCGTCGCTGCAACGCGCCGCACAGGCGCATCGAGTCCTTCAAAAAGCTCGTCGGCAATGCGCGCGGCAATTTCCGCGCCATATCCCCAGGAGAGAGAATCTTCGTACGCCACAATCACGCGGTTTGTTTTTCGCACGGACACGGCAATCGATTCCCAGTCGTACGGGCTGAGCGTCCGCAGGTCCAAAATTTCCACTTCAGTTCCCTGTCGAGCCAATTCCGCCGCCGCTACCTCTGCCCGGTGAACTACCGCTCCGTAAGTAACGATGGTTACGTCTTTCCCTTCGCGGACCAGCCGCGCCTTGCCAAACGGAACCGTGTAATCGGATCCGGGATAGGGAGATCGATTGTAAGGCTGCCGATAGAGGTGTTTGTGTTCGAGGAACATCACGGGATCATCGCAACGAATCGCAGTACGCAGCAATCCGCATAGATCCAGGGAAGTCGAAGGCATCACCACGCGCAAGCCGGGAATATGTGTGAAGATTACTTCGCCGCACTGGCTATGGTAAATCGCGCCGCCCGTCAAGTAACCGCCAATCGCAACGCGGATCACCGCGGGGCACTTAAACGTATTCGCCGAGCGCCAGCGCATGGTCGCAAATTCGTTGCGCAGTTGCATCATCGCGGGCCAGATGTAGTCGAAGAACTGAATTTCCGGCACGGGCTTCATGCCGCGCGTGGCCATGCCGATGGCGCGGCCCACAATGTTAGCTTCCGCAAGCGGCGAATTGAACACTCGTTCTCCGCCGTAGCGGCGCTGCAAACCAGAAGTGGCCTTGAACACGCCGCCTTTGCCCTTGAGCTTCTCGAGATTTTCTTCCCGGCTGCAATCCGCCACGTCCTCGCCGAACACAACGATGCGCTCGTCGCGCCCCATCTCATCGATGAGTGTCGCGGACACCATTTCGACCATCGTCAGCGGGGCGCCCGTTAACTGCGGCTCTTTCGCAAAATCAGAGGCCGCGGGATCAACGTCTGCGGAATAAACGAATTCATAAACGGAATCCGCGGCGGGAATCTCAGCGGCGAGCGCTTTATCAACCGCCTCGAGGATCTCTTTTTCGACGCCGGCTTCCAAAGCTTCCAGTTCGCGCTCGTCTAAAACTCCTTCGCGAACCAAAAACAATCCAAACTTGGGAATTGGGTCGCGATGCGCTTCGGCTTCGCGCTCGTCGGCAGACTTGTAGAGCTTTTCATCATCGGAAAGGGAATGCGAGTAGGGGCGCGTCACGTGCGCATGCAGCAACGCCGGGCCGCGCCGCTCGCGGCAATGCGTTACAGCTCGTAGGCATGCGGCATAACTCTCGAGCGGGTCCGTTCCATCATAATCCTCGATGTGCAGATTGGGATGATTCGCTACCAAGTGCGTCACGTCGCCGCCGGGCGTCTGCACCTCGCAAGGAACCGAAATTGCGTAACCATTGTTCTCCACGAAAAACACAACCGGCAGTTTTTTGTTCGATGCGGTATTGAGCGCCTCCCAGAATTCGCCTTGGCTCGTGGCCCCTTCGCCGCCCGAAACGCAAACCACTTCATCCGGTTGGTGGCGCACAGCCTCGCCGAGCGGAGCCGCTTTGGCTCGCGTGAGCGCTTTCGGGAAACGGTCGTAAAAAAGCGAAGCTTCCGCCGCGCCCACCGCTTGCAGCCATTGCGTGCCCGTCGGTGATGATCTGGAAACAATATTGTAGTCTTGATGGCCCCAGTGCGATGGCATCTGGCGTCCGCCCGATGCCGGATCGTCCTTCGCACCCACGCCTTCCAGAAGCATTTCGTAAGGAGTGACCCCGAGCATCAGGCACAGTGCGCGGTCACGATAATAGAGATAAAACCAATCGTGCGCGGACTTGAATATCAGCCCGGCGGCGGCGGTCGCGGCTTCGTGTCCCGCACTGCTGATCTGGAAATATATCTTGTTCTGGCGTTTCAGCTGAATCTCGCGATCGTCCAACCGTCGCGACAAAAACATCACGCGGTACAGCCGAATCAATGCTTCGCGGTCCAGACCGTGATATTTCGCGGCATCGAACCTGGCTGTCTTTGTTTTAGTTTGCAGGGCCATCGGGCGCTTGCCTCGCGAGACTCGAATTGGTTTGGCCATTATAACGGACGGATTTGCGGGCACCAAATCCGGAGCCGGGGAAAGTCCGAAATTCACTATCCAGCGCGATTTCCATCTAACTCAGGGCGTCAAAAAGCTCGGAAGTCTTCTCGAATGCCGCATCGTTTTGACGAATCACTTCGCTCTTAACGGATTTGAACGCGTCGTCGGCTGGAACGCGCTC
>JBOGNJ010000205.1:0-8651 GCA_050746905.1 Candidatus Acidiferrales bacterium | reverse complement strand
TCGACCACGCGCCGCTGCTCGCCCGGCAAAGTTTTGACCAGCTGAAAAAGCCGCGCGCGCTCATCCACTTCGGCAAAATCGACTTCCTCGAAACCATCCTGCGTGGGATTGCCCCGTTCGCGCGAGGCGTTTCGCCATTTGTCGGCAATCGCATTCGAGGCGATGCGCAAGAGCCAGGCCGCAAACGGCGCTCCGCGCCACTCGAATTTCCCGATATTGGCGAGTGCGTGATGGAAAACTTCCGAGGTCAGGTCCTGCGCGTCGTCGCGATTTCCCACGCGCCGCGCAATGTACGCGTACACCCGCTCGAAATGCAGCTCGTAGAGCTCCCCGAACCGGCGCGGGTCCTTCTGTGCCGCCCCGACCAGTAAACGCTCGGCCGGCAGCCGCTCGCTGTCGAGCCGCTCCTCTGCCTCTCTGTTCTCGCCCTTCAATACTTTCTCCATGGCTCGCCGTCGCTGGCCACAAGCAGCACGCGCTCTATTACCATAAACCGCCGCCACGCCAAAAGGTTACGCAGTAATTCGCCTCGTTTCCGGCTGCTCCGTGCTAATTGGCTGCGGTCTCGGCGATGGCAACCGGCTGCGCCGCCGGTTTGGCCCACAATTGCGCCGCCAGCGCAAAAACTGCGGGGAAACATTCGAGGACGTAGCGCGGCTCCGGCGTCTCGACGGTCGTCAGGAACGCCGTGCGAATCACGATGTATGCGACCAACAGCAGCGCGGCGGGATCGCTTCGCACCCGCCATGCTCCGCTAAGCGCCATCACAGCATACGCAAGGCCCAACAAGAAAAGTCCCAGCGAAATGCAATATTGCGGCTCGCTATCTTCCCACCAGTAATGAATCGGCCATAAATGTCCGGAGAGCGGTAGCATCTCGACGCGCGGCGTGAACCACATCGAAAAACATCTCAGCAATGGCACGGTGAAATACGTTCGCAGCGGATGCCGGGCGGTACGCTCGCGCGCAATTGCCGCAAATCCGCGGTCGAGATCGGGCGTCATGTCCGTCGTTTCGTTGTATCTCGCCAGCAGCGCCGCCACACGCGCCCGTTCTGCCGGCGAATCAAACGCCGAAGCGGGTATGTCCGCGATATGAATTTCGGCGCCGTCCTGGTTCCACAACACTTGATACACGTCCCGGAAGCGCCAGAGCCACGTGCCGCTCCACGCATAAAAGCCGCGCGGCGTGAACTCGCCGGGCAATTCGCTATAGCGCGGCGCAAGAAATTGGGCCGTGTGCAGCACGCGCCAATTTCGCGCTGCCCATGGCAGCAATGGCAAAATCAGTCCGACGGCCAAGAGCATTCCGGTCTGCAAAAGCTTTGGCCAATTTTTCGGCCGCCACCATAGCGCCACGAGCACAGTTCCCGTGGCGGCCAAAATCAACGGCGTTTCCGGGCGAAAGAGCGTTCCAAAGCCTACGACAATCGCGCCCATGAGCCAGGGCATCCGAGAAGGCGCTCCCGCCTGCGCTAATCCGTTGGCCTGGCGCAATCCGCGCAGCGCCTCCATTAAAACCAGAAGCGCCAGCGCGCTCAGAAATATTGTCAACGTCTCCGTCAGAACCACCGCCGTGTAATTCGCCGTGAACGGGCACAGCGCCGCCAGCCACAGCGCCGCCAGCGCAACGCGCCGCCGCGACTCCCTGGGTGCAAGCACCGCGGCCATCGCGGCCACGAGAACGCAAGTCAGCACGCCCACAAGCGCCTGCGCCACCATCACCGCTCGCGCGCTCTCGCCGAAGAACATATAAACCGCCGCGAGAAACGCCGGATATCCCGGCGCGCGGATATCGACAGGCGTCAGTTGCCCTGAAATCTCGAGCCCGTAAATTCCGTGACGCAGCCAGTTATGCGCCAGTTGCTGATAAATCGGCGTGTCACCCGCGTCATAAAAGGGGAATCTCCATACGAAGTAGAGCCGCAGGGCAAACGCCGCCAGTACAGCGGCGGTTACGTGCGCGCGCATCTTAATAGAAGCGGTCATTGACAGTCTTTCCGTGGGCAGCTAGCTTGGAATGACGGCATGGAGAAACGCAACCCCATATTCTACGACGAAGAGCGCCGGCGCTGGCGCCGCACACGGCGCATTCTGGAAATTTCAGGCGTGCTTTTCACGCTGATCGTCGTTGTATTTTTCTTCAACATCGTTCGCCGCCCGAATTTGCCTGAACTGCTTCTTCCTCAGCGCGGACAGACCTACCGGCCCGTTCCCCCGCGCCGCACCAGCGTAAAGTTAAAGCGCGCAAATTACCGGCCGGGGCGGAACCGTAAAGTTGCCGCTCTCGGCAAGATTCCCGAGCGTTATGATCCGCTGCGCGCGGCGTTTTACGTCAATTGGGATTCCAACAGCCTGGCATCTCTGCAGCTTCATTATCACGATATCGACCTGCTGATCGCTGAAGAGCTGCACGCCTTCACCGCCGACGGAAGCCTCGCGGTCGACAAGGATCCGAAACTCGATGCGTGGTTGAAAACCTTGAACGTCGAGCTGCCCATCATGCCGCTGCTCAATAATTACGACGGCAACGTCTGGCAAGTCCAGCCCATGGCGGACATGCTGGCGAATCCCAGCTCCCGCCAGCATCTGGAGTCGGCGCTCGTCCAATATGCGCAGTCGCACAAGGACGCGGGAATCGCGGTCGACTTCGAGGAAGTTCCCGACGCGAGCCAGAAAAATTTCGTCGCCTTCATCCGCGAACTCGGCGTCGCGCTGCATGCGGCGAAGCTGAAATTAATGGTCGGCCTCCCTGCCGCCGACTGGGCGTACGACTATAAGTCACTGGGCGCCGATTCGGACGCCATCATTCTGATGAACTACGATTTTCACTGGCCGCAATCGGTGGCCGGACCCATCGTCGCCCAGGATTGGTACATCAAGAACCTCAAAGCCATCGTTAAAATGGTTCCGCCGCAGAAAATCGTCATGGGCATCGCCAACTATGCGTACGACTGGGCATCGCCCACAAAAGCCGTCCCGCATCCCGTCGCCGACGCTCTGTCCTTCCAATCCGCCTGTGTTCGGGCTCTTGAATCCGACGCCAAAATTCAATTCGACTCCGCTTCCGTCAGCCCTTTCTACAATTACGAAGACGAAAACAACAATGTCCACAACGTGTGGATGCTTGATGCGCTGACGGCTTACAACGAGATTCGCGCGGCGGAGCGAGCGGGCCTTTATGGAACGGCATTGTGGCGATTCGGCACCGAAGATCCGTCCATCTGGGATATTTGGGATGCCACGGATCCCAACGACCAAACTCGCGCGCATCTCGAAGCCATTCCGCCGGGTTACGATTTGATTCTCGAAGGTGAGGGTGATCTCTGGCGCATCACTGCGACTCCGCAGAGCGGCCAGCGCACTTTCACTTATGACGCAGCGTCCGATACGTTCACCGACGAGCGGCTGACGAAATATCCCCTTTCCTGGCGCATCGAGCGCATGGGCGGCGCGAATAAGAAAGAGCTGGCATTGACGTTTGACGACGGCCCGGACACTCCCTGGACCGCCGATATTCTGAAGGTTCTCAAGCGCGAACATGTCCCCGCCACTTTTTTCGTCATCGGCGTTGAAGTCGACAGATATCCCAGTATCCTGCGCCAGGAATTTGCGGCGGGAGATGAAATCGGGAACCATACCTACACGCATCCCGATTTCGACCTCGCTTCAAAAAGGCAAATCGAATTCGAGTTGAACCTGACCCAACGGCTTCTCGAAAGCGACCTCGGCGTCAAAACGCTGCTTTTCCGTCCGCCGTATGGCATCGACGAAGAACCGGAAACGGCGGACGAAGTCGCTAATCTTCCCACGCCGCAGTCCATGGGGTACCTGCTCGTCGCGGGCCACATTGACCCGCACGACTGGGGAGAAGAGGGCGGCGTGCCTCCCCCGCCGACGGCCACCATCGTTCAGCGCGTCCTTGACCAGGTTCACAAGGTCCCCGGCAATATCATCATCATGCACGACGGCGGCGGCGACCGCAGCCACACCGTCGCGGCCCTCCCGCAAATCATCGGCCGGCTCAAGTCCGAGGGCTACTCGTTCGTCACCGTGTCGCAGCTTCTTAATCAGACGCGCGCGCAAGTGATGCCTCCCTTGAGCGACGAAGAAAAACTTTTTGCGCGGGCCGATTCGTTCATTTTCAACCTGTTTCACTGGCTGCGCCTGTTGATCGCTTTCATATTCGTCGCCGGAATTGCGCTGGTCAGCGGACGCGCCTTATTCATCGGTTTGCTGGCGTTGGCGGAAAAACTTCGCGCTGCGCCCGAAGACCATCCGGAATATCAGCCCATCGTGACCGTGCTGATCCCCGCCTATAACGAAGAGGCGGTGATTGCGGACACGGTGCGTTCCGCGCTCGCATCGCGTTACCAGAAACTCGAAATCATCGTGATCGACGACGGCTCAACCGACCAGACCAGTGAACGCGTTCTCGAATCCTTTGGCCACGACTCGCGCGTGCGCCTGATTCGCCAGGCAAATTACGGAAAATCCGCCGCGCTGAATCACGCTCTCTCGGAAGCCACGGGCGAAGTCATTGTCACGATTGACGCCGATACCATCGTCGACCCCGACGCGGTTCCGCGTCTCGTTCGCCATTTTGCCGATCCGCGCGTCGGCGCCGTCGCCGGAAACGTGAAAGTGATGAACCGCAATCGCTGGCTCACGCGCTGGCAGGCGCTCGAATACATCACCAGCCAGAATCTGGAAAAACGCGCCTTCGATTTGCTGAATTGCATTCCCGTGGTTCCCGGCGCCGTGGGAGCCTGGCGCGCGGAGGCGATGCGCGCGTGCGGCGGCTTCGCGGGCGACACGGTGGCGGAAGATACCGACCTCACTCTCACCATTCGCCGCCACGGATGGAAAATTCTTTATGACGAAGACGCCATCGGCCACACGGAAGTCCCGGACACGATTGAAACTCTGATTCGCCAGCGTTTTCGCTGGACATTTGGGACTTTGCAAGCCGTCTGGAAGCATCGCGACGCGATCGGGCGCAAGCGCTACGGCACGCTCGGCTGGATCACGCTGCCCAACGTTTTCCTGTTCCAGATTTTGCTGCCGCTCGTCTCGCCCATCATCGATTTTCTTTTTCTGCTTTCGATTCTGCTGTGGGGGCTCGCGCAATTCCGCATCACGCATCTCCCACTGCTGTGGACCAGCGACGACGTGGTGCGTTCGCTGATTTTCTTCGCCGCCTTCATGCTCATCGACCTGCTCACTTGCGTGATCGCTTTCGCTCTCGAAAAGAACGAAGATTGGACGCTTCTCGCGCCGCTTCTGATCCAGCGCTTCTATTACCGCCAGATGATGTACGTCGTCCTTTTCCGCGCGCTCAAGGAAGCCGTGCAGGGCCGTCCCGTCGGCTGGCGCGGCGTAGAACCCCAAAAGCCCGAACTCCCCGCCCCCGTCACCCAGACCTGAGCGGTATGCGCTGCCGTTAGCTCCTTTGTGCGTGGGATTTTTTTCACTTTTCTCACTTTTTTGACTTTTTTGATTTTTTTTACATTTTTATACTCAGTTTTTGCTACATTCACTATGCTGAAGCCCCTTCGAACAGGAGACAAAGATGCCGGGATCTGCGTCCCCGATCTACCTCGATAAGGTGCAGCTCGACCTCGCTCCAATCGGCACAACAGCACGTCCTCGCAGCAGGAATCGGGGAAAGATAATCGCCTTTGGCTGGTACGGTGGAAAATACAGTCATTTAGAATGGCTTTTGCCGCTCCTGCCCGATTGTCACCATTATTGCGAGCCTTTTGGCGGCTCAGCGGCTGTTCTGCTCAACCGCAACCCATCGCCCGTCGAGACCTACAATGATCTCGATGGCGAGGTGACTAATTTCTTCAAAGTGCTGAGGAGCGAAGGGGATCATTTCGTTAAAGTAATCGGACTGACACCATTCTCTCGTGAAGAATTTTTTATCGCCTGCTCCCTTAACACGGAGGAAATTTCAAACTTTGAGCGCGCCCGCAGGTTCTTCGTGAGAGCTCGGCAGGTGCGTACAGGCTTAGCTCAGACGGCAAGCATAGGTCGATGGGCTAATTGCAAGAATACAACCCGGGCAGGCATGTCCGGCGTAGTCTCCCGATGGCTGGGAAGCGTAAACATGCTCCCGCATATCGCGGAGCGGCTTCTGCGAGTTCAAATCGAGAACCGACCCGCCTCCGAGGTCATCAAGCTGTACGACGATAAGCAAACATTTTTCTATTGTGACCCGCCTTATCCACACTCCTCTCGCGGTGACAGCAAGGCCTATCGAAACGAGATGACCGACCAGGAACACACCGAATTATCGCGAGCATTGCATCGGATAAGAGGCAAAGCCGCCGTGTCCGGCTATCGCTGCGATGTCATGGACACGCTTTATAAGGACTTCAAGAGACACGATGCGCCGGCAAAACTTTGCCACTCCGTCAAAAAGCGCCGACAGGAAGCCATCTGGGTCAACTATTGAGACCGCTGCATGCCCGCTACTGACTACGACGCTGCGCGAAAACTGCTTGAGTCCGAATTCGCCAGAATTGAAAGTGACTTACTAGACGGAAAGGAGCCAAAGATATCGGCGGATCAACGATTCAGTTTCGACACCATTTTCCAATCTCGAACTCAAGCATATCGCGGAAGTATTGCTCGGTTGCGTTCTTGTCCGTCTCACTGACCGTAGCATCGACATCCACAAACCTTACGTGAACCTGGGGAAAGGCGCCTATAACGGCCGCTCCTTGGACGAAAAAGTCATAAATCCGTTTCTCCATGAGAAACGCATACCTTCCTCTCGCGGTCCCTTCTTGGCGGTGTTCCGACGTTCCGTAAGGTTCGGCAAAGCCACGCGAGGCGGGACAAAGGATAAGAAAGGTTACGACTCATTTGTGGCATTGATCGACCTGACATCGCAGGCGGATGATGGCGAGCGTCTGAAGGAATTGCTGCGTTATCTCCTGTTTCGATTTATCTGCTTAAGGACCGCCGCAGACATTCCTCTATCCAAGCTACATAGAATTAGCCTCGAACAGTACGACCAACTGATAGAAGGCCTTCTCTCAACTCCGAGCGGAGGGAGATTTCCTGTTCTGCTGGTCGAGGCGACCTTTACGGCGATAAAACGAGCGTACAGCCTAGATTGGACAATCGAAGTGCAAGGCATCAATGTGGCCGACCGAGCCACGGGGGTAGGCGGCGACATTACGATCCGACAGGGGCAAGCTATCCTATTAGCTGTTGAAGTCACTGAGCGTCCTGTTGAAAGAAGCAGAGTAATGTCCACATTCCAAACTAAAATCGCGCCGCAAGGAATTGAAGATTACTTATTTCTCGTGCGCGGTGAAACAAGCGAGGACGTTATGCGACAAGCGAGGCAGTATTTTTCGCAAGGCCACGAAGTCAATTTCTTGGAGATTAAGAGCTGGATTCTCATGGTTCTCGCAACACTTGGCAAGGCTGGTCGTGCCATCTTCAGCGAAGTTGTTCTTGCGAAATTGGATGATCCTGAAGTACCGGCTGAACTTAAGCTCGCTTGGAATACGCAGATCGACCGGATCACGACCGCCCAGTAGTTTTTGTTGACAACACTAAAAATCACCCGCCGACAGGCCCATCCCCAACCACAGTCCTTTCTGCTATAATCACGGTGTTGATTGGGCTGCACCCCGCGGCGTTGTCACAGACATCGTCGCAGATGGGGGCGGCACCGGAGGTCAACATGAGCATCCTTCCCCGTACGGGCGCCGGCAAGATCACGGTTCCCGAAATTCTTCAGCGTAAATTCCCAATCGGCGAATTCGAACATGAAACGCAGAAAATCACCTGCCTGACTGCGTATGACTATCCCACCGCGCGTCTTCTTGACGAAGCGGGCGTCGACATTCTCCTCGTCGGCGACTCTGTTGGCATGGTTGTGCTCGGCTACGACAACACGCTTCCCGTCACGCTCGACGAAATGCTGCACCACGTTCGCGCAGTGCGCCGCGGAGCAAATCGCGCGCTGATTGTCGCGGACATGCCCTTCGGCACGTTCCACGTTTCGCCCGAGGAAACCGTCCGCCACGCGCTGCGCCTGGTTAAAGACGGCGCGGAAGCGGTGAAACTCGAAGGCGGCGAAAAACGCATGGAAGCAATCGCGCGCCTCGTCGAATCGGAAATTCCCGTGATGGCGCACATCGGCCTCACTCCGCAATCCGTTTTGGAGATGGGCGGCTTTCGCGTCCAGGGGAAATCGGTCGAGTCCGCCGAGCGCCTGATGCGCGACGCGCGCGCCGTCGAAGCCGCGGGAGCCTTTTCCGTCGTGCTCGAATCCGTGCCGCGCGAACTCGCCGCGCGCATCACGCAGGAGTTGCGCATCCCGACCATCGGCATCGGCGCGGGGCCTGATTGCGACGGCCAGGTGCTCGTGTTCCACGACCTCGCTGGCTTGAGCGTGAACGGCACGCCGAAATTCGCGCGCCAGTACGTCAATCTCGGCGAGCAGATTTCGCGCGTCGCGCGCGAGTTTTGCGGCGACGTCCGCAACGGCCGCTTTCCCTCCGACGCGGAATCGTTCCACGCGCAGCAGTGGCCCGCGGAGCCGCGCAAAACCCAAATCCACTAATGCCAGATCGTCACTCGCAAATTCTCGGTGGGCTGTTCGCGTCTCTTTTCGTGTCATCCCG
>JBOGNJ010000204.1:0-1649 GCA_050746905.1 Candidatus Acidiferrales bacterium | reverse complement strand
ACGCCAGCCGCTCAAGAATTGTCCATGACCCGAAACTTTTCGAGCTTCTCGGCCTCTGCGACGCCGACGCGAAGCAACGCTGCGCCGCCGGCATTCGTCACGCGACGATGCTCTACTCCTATCTTCTCCGCCCTACCACCGCGAATCATTCTTTCGCGGAAGTGGTTCTGCGCCATCTGAACATCACGCTCTCCGGCGCACCCGGTGAACATGCCGACTTTCTTTTCCGCCTTGCGCCGATTCTGCATGGTGAAGTTGAAAAAGAAAATCTCCTCGATCTTTACAACAAAATCGATCTCCCGCTCGCCGCTGTTCTCTCGCGCATGGAGCGCGCCGGCGTCTGCGTCGATCCCAAGGCCCTGAAAAAACTCTCCCTCGCTCTCGAAGAGGAAATCCGCGGCTACGAAAAACGCATCTACGATCTCGCCGGCTTCGAATTCAATATCAATTCGCCGCAGCAACTGGCCGAAGTCCTCTACGACAAACTGAATTTAACGCTTCCACGCCGCACGCGCGGCAAAGCGCGCTCCACCGCCGCGGAAGTTCTCACCGAGCTAGCCGTGCTTCACGAGCTGCCCAAGTTAGTGATGGATTATCGCGAAGTCGCAAAACTCAATTCCACTTACGCCGACACGCTCCACCACCTCATCTCTCCGCACACAGGGCGCCTGCACACGCAAATCGACCAGACCGGCACGGCAACCGGACGCCTCAGTTCCTCGAATCCCAATCTTCAGAACATTCCCGTTCGCACCAAACTCGGCCGCGAAATTCGCGCCGCCTTCGTCGCCGAGCCGGGCAACATTCTCCTTTCCGCCGATTATTCGCAAATTGAGCTGCGCATCCTCGCGCATTTTTCCGAGGATCCTGTTCTCGTCGAGGCTTTTCGCCGCGCGGAAGACATTCACTCTCGAACTGCGCAGGAAGTTTTTGATGTCGCGCCGTTTGCCCAAACGCCTGAGCATCGCCGCGCCGCCAAAGTAATTAATTTCGGCATCATCTATGGGCTATCCGCCTTCGGCCTGGCGCAAAATTTGCAAATCGACCAAAAGGAAGCCGCGAAATTTATCGCCGCCTATTTCGAGCGCTATCGCGGCGTAAAGAAATATCTCGAACGCCAGGTCGCCGAAACGCGCAAGACCGGCGTCACGCGCACCATGTTCGGCCGCGTCCGCCCAATTCCAGAGATCAATTCGCCGCAGCCGAATCTGCGCAATTTCGCCGAACGCACGGCGATGAACACGCCTCTGCAAGGCACTGCCGCCGATTTGATCAAGCTCGCCATGATTGAAATCGACCGCCGCCTCGTCGCCGAAAAATTTCGCACGCGCATGATTCTGCAAGTCCACGACGAGTTGCTCTTCGAAGGCCCCACCGATGAACTCGAGCGTCTCAAGTCCCTCGTCAAACACGCGATGGAGCAAGTTCATCCGCTCATCGTTCCGCTCGTGGTGGACATTAAAGTCGGCCCCAATTGGCGCGATATGGACCCGTCTCCTGTGCGATAATTTTCTTCGTTGTTTTGTAGCTCAGGTCCCAGCGACGCCGTTGTTGCGGCGCTTGACCTGAGGTTTTTTCGCCAGGTCCGCATGAAGATGTTTTGTCGAGCGGGGACCTGCCGGAACTTCGAATCGGAGAGAGTCACTTCG
>JBOGNJ010000203.1:0-10997 GCA_050746905.1 Candidatus Acidiferrales bacterium | reverse complement strand
CACACGCTGGTGATCACCGATGGCGCGCCGTTGCTGCTGACTGCCGCGTGAGTGTGTCAGGCGCCGTCGTGGAGTAATTCCGGAGGCATGCATGCCCGACTACACGGCCGCGCACTCTCGCGCGGGTATCGACGCGAAGCTGCCGCATCTGGAGACGTGGCCCAATCATTTTCCGGGCTACGAAATCACGATACGGTTCCCGGAATACACTTCCGTGTGCCCCAAGACGGGGCTTCCCGACTACGGCACGATCATTATTCAATACACGCCGCGCAAACTGTGCCTGGAGCTGAAAGCGCTGAAGATGTATCTGCTGGGCTACCGCAATCTGGGGATTTTTTACGAGAACGCCGTCAATCGAATGCTGCGGGACATCGTGGCCGCCACGAAACCAGTCTCGTGCGTGGTTCGGGGCGAATTCACGCCGCGCGGCGGACTGTTTACCAATGTAGAGGCCCGCTGGCCCCATCGACACAGCACGCGGCGCATGTCGTAGACTTTCCTTGCCCGGTTAGCGATAATCGCGCGAGCTTGCCCGAAGCTTGCCCAATGAGAGGCGTTACCAGGAGACACGATGACCGATTCGTTTGATGCTTCCCATGACATAGCCGCTGCGTCTCCCCCGGAGTCTTATCCGTACACGCCGCGCTGGGTGATGATCGCGCTGGTGGTGGCCTTCGCGCTGATCGGTTATTTGATGTATGCGCTGTACCAGCAGCGGCAGCAAACCAGCCAGGCATTCGATTCCGCCACGAAGCGCGCGGCCGTGCTATCCGCGCAACTCGACAAGACCAACTCCGCCATCGGCGACCTGAAAGCAGAACTGCAGGTGACGTCGCAAAAGCTGGGCCTGACGGAGGACGAACTGGCGCGCGCGCGCGGGATGGCTCAAGCCCTGCGCAAGGCGCAAAGCGACCAAAAGGCCAATGCCGAAAAACTCCGGCAACAGATCGGGCAGGTGCAGCAGCAAACTTCGACGCAAATCGGGCAAGTATCGGACGCGCTGAACGGCACGAAGAGCGACGTGGACGCAACGCGCAAAGATCTTGATGATACGAAAGGCAAGCTCGGCACGGCGATGGGCGATTTGAATGTCCAATCCGGCTTGATTGCGCGGAACCATGAGGAAGTGCAGGAGCTGAAGCGGCTGGGCGAGCGGAACGTTTACGAATTTACTCTTGTGAAATCGAAGAGACCGCAAAAGGTGGGGCCGATCCAGCTTCAGTTGCGCAAGGTGAATACCAAGCATTACACGTACACGCTGGACGTGGTGGCCGACGACAAACACGTGGAGAAGAAGGACAAAACGCTGGAAGAGCCGGTGCAATTTTATGTTCGCGGCGCGCACGCTCCCTACGAAATCGTCGTGTACACCATAACGAAGAACTTTATCACCGGCTACCTGACGACGCCGAAAGAAGCAGCTCCCGCGAATCCAAGCGGCCCTTCCAGTCAATAGATTCCGGCCGGCGCAAAACTGCCCGATCTGTCGCGCGCTGGAATCCCGCGCGAGTCTTAGTGAAAATTGAAGTGTGAGGAGCGTGCGATGAATTCCAGGAACGAGGAAGGCGCAATCGGGTTGGTGGCGCTGAGGAGGGCATTTTTGCGCGCGATTCGGCGGCTTGCGCCGGCGCTGGCGTGGAGCCTGGTTTTGCTCTGCTCGACGGGGTTTTTCGCCGGGACGGCGACGGCACAACAGAACTCGCTGGCCGACCGGCTGCCCGCCAGCACGTGGGTCTATTTGCACTGGCAAGGCACGTCGTCGCTGAATGCGGCGAGCAACACGAATTCCGTCATCCGGCTTTGGCGCGACCCATCGTTCGCGGCCGCGCGCCAGGGCATGGTCGAGCGCATGGCGCAGGAAGCGAAACAGAAGAATCCAAAATCAAACGGGTTCACGCAGGAAGACGCGGACAAGGTTGTTTCGTTGCTGGAGAATCAATTCGTTTTCGGCTTTATGAATCAGCGCGGGAATCACAATGGAAATGGGCCGCACGGCACGGCAAAAACCACGAGCTCGTTCTTGATTTATGACGCCAGCGGGAAGCAAGACATCATTGAGAAGTTCGAAGCAGAACGCGCGAAAAATTCCGGCACGCCGTTTACGCGCACGCCGCTGCCCATCGGCAGCGTGACGGGCTATAAAATCCTGGAAGGCAAGAATACTTCCTACGAGGCACAGGCAGGGCAGTACTTCGTTCGCACCGACACGCTCGAGGCCATGGAAGAACTGCTACCTCGGCTGAGCCCGCGCTATCGAGCGGCGGCATCATCATTTGAAGAGGCCGCGGCAGTGCCGTCCGCGTGCCGTAGCGGCGGACAGGGCACGCTTGTGAATTTCCTGGCGCTTCCGGAGAGGCTGAATCTTTCGGAAATGCCGGCCAATCCGAATTTCAATTTTGCGGCGTTCGCCAGGACGCTTCACCTGGACCAAATCCACGCCGTTTGCGGGAGCATGGTGTTCGAGGCGGAGCGCACGCGGATGCGCGGGGCGGTGCTGGGAGATACTTCGCAGGGGAGCGTACTCAACATCCTGGGGGACGGCCGCGAAAACTTCGCCACGCTGGCGGTTGCGCCATCCGGCGCGGCGTATCAATGCTCGATTCTGGATTTCGTGGCGCTTTACAAGACGCTGATGGCCGGAGTGGTTGCTGCTTTGCCTCCCGACAAGGCGGGCTTTGCCGCGGGAATCGAATCGTTGGCGTCGACGCTGTGGGGGATGTCACCAACGGAGGCGCTCGGTTTGTTTACCGGCGAATTCGCAACCATAAACTTTCACTCCGAGGCGGACCCCACGCGCGCGATTTACGCCTTCACGATCCGGCGGCCGGAAAGAGTTCTGGCCCTGCTGAAACACGTGATCCCGGGAGCTTCGACGACGCAGAAACAGGACGGCGATACGGCGTACGTCACGATTACGTTTGCGCAAAACGCCAAAGGTTCGCAGACTGCTTCCGGCGAGCCTTCGGAGTTTTTCCTTGCTGTGACGCCATCGATGCTGATTGCCGCCAAACAGCAGGATGTTCTTCGCGACGCCGTGGATCGGCTGCACGCGCCGGCGGGTTCCGCACAGGCGGATTCGCTCTCCAACGACCCTGGTTTCAAAAGGGCGCGCGCCACAATGCACTCGAAAATATCCGCTCTGAGCTACAGCGACCTGGCGCACTACAACTGGACCGCGGTGATCAAGTCAATCGAAAAAGGAATGAACGAAAGAGCCGAGGCCGAGGCGCGACGAGCGGGAAAGCCGGCGCCGGCGCCCGTCCAATTGTTTCCGGGATTCGATCCAGCGATTATCTCGAGGTACTTGCATTCTTCGAGCGGAAGCGCGTGGAAGGACTCGACCGGCATTTACTTTGACTCGGTCATTCAATAAAGCTGGCAATAAAGCGGGCAATAAAACGGACAAAAACGGGGGCAATAAGGCGCGGCTGCTGTTTTTGGTTTTCGGTTTGGCGAGTTTTGCGTGCGCCTTTCGCGCGGTGGCGTCGCGTCCCGTCGCATCGCAACAATCACTGTCACCAGCGCCGCAGGGAAAGCTGAAGGTCCGCGTCTCGCTGGTGAAAGTGGATACCAGCATCGTGGACACGCACGGGAAGTTCGTCGAAGGTCTGCAAGAGGAAAACTTCCACATTTTCGACGACGGAGCGGAGCAGCCGATCACTTTTTTTGCCTCGACCGACGCACCCGCACAAGTGCTGGTTCTGATCGAGACAAGTCCCGCGGTTTTTCTGATTCACCGGCAACATCTGGAAGCCGCGTATTCTCTTCTGAATGGCCTGTCGGCGGACGATCGCGTTGCTCTCGCTTCTTATTCGGACACATCGCAACTCATTTTGCCATTCACGCCAGACAAGCCGGCGCTTGCCCGCGCTTTGACGGATCTTCAATATTCCATCGGGAGCGGCGAGCTTAATTTCTACGATTCGGTTTCCGCCTCGCTCGACTGGCTCTCGACGATGGGGGGCAAGAAAGCGATTGTTCTGCTGACAACGGGCCTCGACAGTTCTCCGGCGGGCCACTGGGAAGCGCTCGAGGAAAAACTGCGCGGGAGCGAGGTGACGATCTTCCCCGTCGCGCTTGGGGGGTCGCTGCGCACATTTCAAGGAGCGGCGCGCGCGGCTCAAGGCTCGAATGAAGCCGCGCCGCCGGGCCTGAGTTTCACCGCCGCCGATCGCGCGCTGCAGACGCTTGCGGACTCGAGCGGAGGCCAGGCGTTTTTCCCGAAGCAAGACAAGGAATTCACCGCTATTTACCGGCGCATTGCGGAGGCGCTGCGCCACGAATACACGCTGGGCTTTACGCCTCCGACGCTCGACGGCAAATTCCATTCGCTTCGACTGGAAGTTTTCGATTCCAGGGGGCGTGAGCTTGTGACGGAAGGCGCCAAAGCGCATTACCGGATTTTCGCGCGCCAGACGTATCTCGCGCCTGCTCCCTGAATTTTCAGGAGCAGCGAGTCCGGACAAAATCTATTTTGCATGCGCGGTAACATCGGGCATCCACGACAAAATGATTTGGTGTTACTCTGAACCTTCGCCGCTTAATTTCACGCTGCGAGATTCCGGAGAATCGGAGCTTTATTCGCGCATGTCTTTCGCAAAAGCGAGGAAATTTGTTCCGCCGTCCTTGATTGTTTGCATGTGCTTTGTGTTCATTGCGACGGCTGCGCCGCGGAATCAGCAATCGGCCGCCATCACGCCTCTTCAATTCGTTTTTTCGGGCAATGTGGCGCAAGCGCCGATCGCAATTTCGGATCATCTTGTGATTGTGCCGGTCCGCGTGAACGGCGCCCGACCATCGTCGTTCCTTCTGGATACGACGCGACGAACTTCTTCGCTCGACGACGTACGCGCCGCCGCCCTGGGCCTGCTTTCCGGCGGCTCGGCTGGCGCCAAGTCGCTGTCCCAGGCCGTGCTGGACTTTCCCGGACTGAAAATCACCATTCCTTCGCTTGCGCTCGATTCCTTCGGCGATCTTTCTTCCCGAGTTGGGCGCGCGATCCAGGGAATTCTGGGAGCGGACGTGCTCAGCCACTTCGTGGTCGTAATCAATTACGAACGGCAGACGCTGCAACTTTACGATCCGAAATCCTTCCAGTACAAAGGCGCGGGCATAAAGCTGAAAATGCGGCCGGCGGACGGCGGCCCTACTATCGACGCGAAGTTCAGCATTCGCCATCGCGGGACGCTTCATGGGTTATTGCGCATCGCAACGGCACAGGCGGAGGCTGTGCAGTTTTATGCGCCCTTCGCAACGGCTCATAGATTTTCCGAGCTTGGACAAAAGATGATTTTGTTCTCACCGCTCGACTCACCGGAGGATTTCGATGACCATCTTGGGCGCATCGAATCGGTGCAGTTCGGGAAGATAACCTTGCCGGATCCTCTGGCGATATTCCCCGGAAAATCGGAGCAGGGTTCCGCAATGCCTGCTTCGGGCGTTGCCGGCGGTATGGGCGGAGAAATCCTGGACCGGTTCAGCGTGGTTCTCGACTATACGGATGAAACCGTCATCTTCGAGCCGAATGCGCACTTCGGGGATCTTTTCATCGCGGACATGAGCGGAATGGTTCTGGCGGCCACGCCGCCCGACTTCCGCGCCTTTGGAGTGGCGCGCGTTATCGAGAAATCGCCCGCAGAGCTCGCCGGCATAGCGGTGGGCGACATGCTCGAAAAAATCGACGGGAATCCGGCCTCCGAGTATTCGCTAAACGACGTTCGCTCGGTCTTTCGCCAGGACGGCACGGAACACGTCCTCACGGTCCTGCGCAACGGCAAGCATTTGCAGTTCACGCTGAAACTGAAACCTTTGATTTAATCGGAATTTGAAAAACAGCCCGGCAGTCTATTCGTATTCGCTGAGGGTTTTGGCCATTTCGCGGAGGCGGTCGTCAGCGCGCGCGAAAACGCTGCCTTGCTCAAATTTCCCCTGGGCACTTCGTTTTCCGGCATTCACGCCCGTGAGGATTTCGATTCCTTCCTCGACGGTTGTGACCGGGAAAATGTGGAACCGGCCTTGCGCGACGGCTTCAATCACGTCGTTGCGCAACATCAAATCGTCAACATTCTCGACGGGAATGAGGACGCCTTGTTTTCCGGTGAGGCCCTTGACGCGGCAAACGTCGTAATAGCCTTCGATCTTTTCGTTGACGCCGCCAATCGGCTGAATGTCGCCCTGCTGATTAACGGAGCCGGTTACGGCCATGTCCTGACGGATGGGGACTCCAGCCAGCGCGGAAACGAGCGCGTAAATTTCCGTCGAGCTTGCGCTGTCGCCATCGACGCCAGAATACGATTGCTCGAAGCACACGCTGGCGGCGAGCGAGAGGGGCTTATCCTGCGCAAATGTCCGCCGCAAGTAGCCGGAGATGATGTGCATGCCTTTGTCATGCAGGCGGCCGCTTAGATTCGATTCGCGCTCGATATTGATGACTCCCGATTTTCCCATGGCCACCGACGCGGTGATTCGCACCGGCTTGCCAAAGGCGTAACCGCCCAACTCGAGGACGCTGAGGCCATTCACTTGACCCGTGCGCTCGCCCGCAACGTCGATCAGGAGCAGCCCCTTTTCGATCATCTCCTGAATTTTCATTTCGATCAGGTTGTGCCGCTCGATTTTCGCTTCGAGCGATTCTTTGACATGCGCCGCGGTGACCAGATTTTTCTTTTGCTCGTGGGCCACGTAACTTGATTCGCGCGCGACGTCGGCAATGTCGAAAAAACGCGCGGTCACCTTTCCGCGGCGCCCCGCCTGACGGACCCCGTGTTCCATCAGCACGGCCATGGCCTCGCGGTCAAAGGGCAACAGAGCCTCGTCGTCGCAAAGTTTTCTGAGGCGTCCGCAATAATGAGCGATGACTTCCTCGCTCCACTTCATCTCCTCATCGAATTCCACGCGCACCTTGAAAATCTTTTTGAAATCATCCTCGAAGTTGTAAAGGAGCTCGTACATCTCGCGGTCGCCAATCAGAATAATCTTCACGCGAACTTCGATCGGCTCCGGCTTCATCGCCGCCGTGCTGAAAGGGAAAAACACGTCGACGGGCTGAATTTCGAGCTTGCTGTGATTCAGAGTGCGTTTCAGTGTGCGCCAGACGCCCGGCTCAGTGAGCGTGTCCAGCGCGTACATGATCAGAAAGCCGCCATCGGCGCGCAGAAGCGAGCCGCCGCGGAGGTCCATGAAATCAGAACTCCATCCGCCGCGCGCGTCGTAGCTGCGGTGGATGGTGCCAAACAAATTCGCGTAGGTCGGAATCGTCTCGAAAATCACGGGGCAGCCTTCCTGCTCACCGTGCGCCAGAATCACATTCACACCATACACGCGAAACGGATCCCGGTCCGAGCGGTCCATTCGGAGGCTGGCTCCGCCTTCCGATGGCGGCTGTTCGTCCTCGCCTTCGCGCTCCTTAAAGGGATCGAGATTGTCGAGGATATGGTGCCGCACTTCTTCCAGATATTCCGCGAGGTGCGAATCCGCATATTTTTCCTTCAACTCCTCGATCACGCCATCCACGAGCACGGATGCCGCCTCCTGTTCGAGGTAGCTCATCTCGCTTGCGAGTTCGCGCGAGAGCGTGAGCGTCTTGCGGTAAACCACCGTGAATTCCTGGCGGAACTGGTCGTATTTGCGTTCGAGATCCTCGGCCGCAGTGGTTTCGATTTTTCCTTCCTGGACAAGCTTGGGAATTTCCTCGATGGGGACCATGGCGCCATCGAGCACCGGGAAAATTTCGGGCAGGGCGACCGCGCCAACCTGCATGCGGCCGAGGGCGAATTGTTCGCGCGCGATGCGGCGCGTGAAATCGTCCATCAATTCCTTTTCGCGCTGCGTGTAACGGTCCACGATGCGCGATTTCTGCCGCTGGAAAGGCTCGCCTTCGAAGACTTGCGGGATTCGTCTGCGGAGGAAATCAATTCCCGATTCCATCTCTTTGCGGAAGGCATTCGCCTGTCCGGGCGGCAGAGTCAGCAGGCGCGGCCTGTCCTGATTCTTGAAATTGTTTACGTAGCAGCGATCCGCCGAAAGCTGAATCCTGGGGCCGATTCCTTCGATCATGCGCACGATCATTCCCCCGCGGCTTGTGCCCGTCAGCCCGCAGACGAAGGCGTTGTAACCCTGCGCCGTCATTTCCACACCCATGCGCAGCGCGCGCAGAGCGCGTTCCTGTCCAATCTCCCCGCCAATCGACGGCGCTTCTTTCGACGTGGCATAGGGGACGGAGGCGGGATCGCATCGCCAGCGCAATTGTTCCGGGCTGAGTTCCTTCGCCGATGAATTTTTAGGATTCATTTTCACTTTCCCACTTCGCCTGAATCGAGAGCGGCCTACTCTAGCACGCCTGTTCGCCGCGTCCCACTTGAACGCGTCACGCCGTTTCCTTGGCCCGGGTGGGTCCCGCGTACAAATCCAAGACGCTTGCAGCCAGCGCCACGACGATCGGCCCGAGCACGATTCCGAGCAGACCGAAGACGGCGATTCCGCCGATCACGGCGATGAAAACCACCAGGCCGCTCAGCCGCGCGCGGCCGCTCATGAACCACGGGCGCAAGACGTTGTCCACAACTCCTGCTACGATGGTCAAGAGAATCGCCAGGGAAATTGCACCGCCCCAGTGTCCCGTGACAATCAAATCGATCATTGCGGGAATCCAGATCACGAGGTCACCCACGGCCGGCAGCAGAGAGAAAAAAGCGATGGCGACGCCCCAGAACACCGGCGCGGTGATACCGACGACGGCAAATCCGATGCCGCCCGCCAATCCGTGCATCACGGCGGCCACGAGGCTGGACGTGACGCTGGCGAAAATAAGGTCGCGGGATTTCCCGAGCATTTCTTCGCGTGATGTGGTTTCGAAGGGCAGCACCTGGCGAAGGCGCGTCATCAGTTCATCGCTGTCGCGAAAAAGATAGAACATGGCAAGAATGGTGACGACGAGGTCAAACGCGAAAATCGCCAAGTTGCGCAGCACCACGCCGATTTGAGACGCGAGATATGCGGCGACCATCTCAATCGCGCGATGAAGCAATTGCGACAAGCTCTCCGCAGTTTGACCGGGCACGTGCGCTGCCAGCCAATCCCAGGAGCGGTCCACCCACGTGAACCCGCCGTGGTTGATTTCTTTCTGCACAGACGCCGCGGCTTGCAGCCCCTGATGAATGAACGCGAAACCAACTCCCATCGCGGGCGCAATCAGAAGGAGGGTGACGAGGATTGTACAGATTGTGGCGGCCCAGGCTTTCCCGCATTCCCGTTCGAGCCGCTGATTCAGCGGATGGAAAACGACCACCAGCACGGCCGCCCAGCAGAGTGGAATGAGAAAGGGCTCGAAAACCCGAAACACAAAATAAGCGATGAGCGCGATGAATCCGTAGAACAGCACCGCGCCCAGACGTTTCTGCGCTATGGTTTTTGCCGGCAACTTCGTGGCGCTCCCGATGTAAATCGCCTGCAAAATGCGCGGCGGACATACAAACCGAACAGCATCCATAGTTTCCTTTTGTCTCTTTGTCAACTGTGGCCAGGGGGCTTGTTAGCGAATAGACACTGAAGGTTCGCTGTCAAAATCGCTGAAGTGCGATGTTTGCGGCCATCCGTTGGCAGCGCTCACATTATTTGTTTTAGGGAGACGTAGCAAAAGGGGGAACACGGTATACCGAAATCGGTATAGCAGAACGGAAGTTACTTTCATAATTAGAAGAGTTGCGAAATGTAAATTCGATGTGACGAACAACGCTGTCCCTTCCTGGCATGAAAGCCAATGACTTAGACCAATCGAATGAAGCGCGATGAATGTGGGCCTATTCGTGCTCTGGATGCCACCAGTATCACGGTAGTTATTTTTCGCGTCGGGGTGTTTTGAAAAAAAATCAGTGATAGGCGATCGCCGCTAAGGAGACGTAAATGAATTTTTACGCCGCTGGAAAGAACTGTCTGCTCGCGCTGTTGATGCTTGCGTTTGGCGCAATTTCGGTTTCCGCGCAAGTGCCAACGGGTTCGATTGTGGGAACCGTTGTGGACGCACAGAAGGCGACCGTCGCGGGAGCCGACGTGACGATTACGAGCCTCGATACGGGCTCAAAGTATTCGACGAGCACGGCCTCGAACGGCGGATATTCCGTTTCGAGCCTGAATTTTGGACTTTATCGAGTCGACGTGTCGAAGGACGGGTTCAAAGCCGCCTCGGTCACAAATCTGAAGCTAGACGCATCCACAACGCTTTCCGTTCCTCCCATCGTGCTGGAGGTCGGCTCGAGGACGGAGACGGTTACGGTGGAAGCGAGCGCGTCGGAAGAAGTGCAGACGACGGACGCGTCGGTCGGAAACCAAATTGATAAGCAGCAGCTCGACGATCTGCCGGTGAATAGCCGGCAACCATTGGCGTTGATCCAGACCGAGCCAGGGGTGGCCATGAACGGGAAGACAGATACCGTGATCGATGGCCAGCGGAGCGCCTTCACGAGCGTCACTCTGGACGGCATAAACATCCAAGACAACTTCATCCGCACCAATGATACCGATTTCACCCCCAACCAATTGTTCCTGAGCCAAACCGGCGAGTTCCATATCAACACGCAGAATGGCGACCCTTCGGTGGGAGGCGGCGCCTCGGCGATCAGCATCGTTTCGCCGCGCGGAACAAACAACTGGCACGGAGAGGGTTTCTTGTATTATGAGACGAATAAGTGGAACGCAAATCCCTGGTTCAATAATGCCGTAGGCGCTCCCAATGCGGCCCTGAACCAAGATCAGTATGGCGGCCGGGTGGGCGGCCCGATCATCAAGAATAAGCTGTTTATTTCAGGCTCTTTTGAAGAACTCAAGGATCTGCAAACAACACTGCAGGACGCGACGATTTTTACGTCCCCTGCCGCGGCGAGCGGAACTTTTCAGTACCAAACTTCCTGCAATAACACCACGATCACGTGTCCCGCTGGAGTCACTCCGGGACAGGTGGAATCCGTAAGCCTGCTCTCGTTGGAGAATACAAGCCGGGG
>JBOGNJ010000202.1:0-4170 GCA_050746905.1 Candidatus Acidiferrales bacterium | reverse complement strand
TGGCGCCCCAAGCGCACCATCATTTATTGCTCTTGGGACGGCGAAGAGCCCGCCCTGTTGGGTTCAACTGAATGGGTCGAAGAGCACGGCGACGAGCTCGCCACTCACGCCGTAGCCTACGTCAATTCCGACACCAATGGCCGCGGCTATCTCGGAGTCGAAGGCTCGCACTCGCTCGAATCTCTTGTCAACAACGTCGCAGATGAGATTAAAGACCCGGAGAAGGGAATCTCCGTCGGCAAACGCATGCGCCTGGCTCGCATCGAACGCGCCAAAACTCCCGAGGAACGCCAGAAGCTTGAATCGGAAAAGAACGTCATCATTGGCGACTTGGGTTCGGGCTCCGACTATTCTCCTTTCATCGATCATGCCGGCATCGCCTCCATTAATTATGGCTTCGGCGGCGAAGCGGGCGGCGGCATCTACCATTCCATTTACGATGACTTCTACTGGTATTCGCATTTCGACGATCCGACGGAAGAATATGGCCGCGCGCTGTCACAAACTGCGGGCACCACGATGATGCGTTTGGCTGATTCCGACGTGCCGCCGTTCGATTTCACCGGTCTCTCGGATGCCGTCGGCCGCTTTGTCTCCGAACTGGAAAAACTCGATAAGACCGAAATCAAGCAGATCGAGTGGCAGAACAAGGAAATACAGGATGGCATTTTCACCGCCACCACTGACCCCACGAAAAAATTCGTTCCGCCCGCGACGGAGGAAGTCCCGCAACCAATCGATTTTGCTCCGCTCGACGAAGCGGTCAAAAACCTGAAGCAGAGCGCCGCGCATTATCAATCCGCATTCGACAAAGCTCAGCAGGGCGCCTCTGCATCAGGCGCTTCGTTCCAAACTGTGGACCAAGACCTGGTCACAACCGAACGCGATCTGCTCAGCGAGGCGGGCTTGCCCGGACGCCCCTGGTACAGGCACGCCCTTTACGCTCCCGGCATCTACACCGGCTACGGCGTGAAGACGATCCCCGGCGTTCGCGAAGCCATCGAGCAGAAAAATTGGCAGCAGGCGACGGAGCAAATCGGAATCGTCTCAGGAGTGTTGCAAAAGGAAGCGGACGCCATCAACGCAGCCGCGTCGGCTCTGGAATCCGCCGCGCATTAATTTGCAACAAGGAAAAAGGAGAGGCCAGGAGAGCTAAAGCTCGCGGCGGCCTTCCATGGCCTTCGTCATGGTCACCTCGTCGGCGTATTCCAAATCCGAGCCGACGGGGATGCCCATGGCGATGCGCGTGACGCGCACGCCGAGGGGCTTGATTAGTTTCGACAGATAGACCGCTGTTGCTTCGCCTTCCGCGGTAGGATTCGTCGCAATAATGATTTCCTCGACGGTGCCGCCCTTCAGCCGCTCAATCAAACTCTTAATCTTGAGTTGCTCCGGTCCGCGGCCCTGCAATGGCGAAAGCGCGCCGCCCAGCACGTGATACATCCCGTTGTACTCACGCGTTTTTTCAACGGCCGAGATATTCGGCGCTTCTTCCACCACGCAAATTATTTTCTTGTTCCGCGTCGCGCTAGTGCAGAAATAGCAGGGATCCGTATCGGTAATATTGTTGCACACGGAGCATTCGCGGATCTTTTCCTTCGCTTCGCGAATGGCGTCGGAAAGAGCCATCGCCTGTTCGCGATCCACTCGCAGCAGATGAAACGCGAGTCTCTGAGCCGTTTTCTGCCCGATTCCCGGCAGATGTTTCAATTCGTCGATCAAGCGCGTGATGGATGGAGCAAAATCGGGCATCAGCAGTCCACGTAGGCTGACAAGAATGTGTTGTGGATGGAATTAAATTGCAAAATTGTGTGTGCGCACGAATGCGCGCGGTTCAGAAAAGTCCCGGAATGCGCAAGCCGCTCGCGCCGGGAAGACTTCCGGCCATGTCTTTCACCTGCTTGGCGAGTTCTTCATCCACGCGGCGCGAGGCTTCGTTGACCGCGGCGAGAACCAAATCCTGCAGCATTTCCTGGTCTTTGCCGGCGAAGACATCGGGCTCGATCTTCACTTCGGTGAGCTGCTTTTGGCCGTTCATCTTCACGGCCACCATTCCGCCGCCCGCGGTCGCTTCCGCGTGGATCTCTCCGCGCTTCTGCTCCAGGTTCTGCTGCATCTGCCACAACTGAGACATCATTTGCTGCAGAGCTTTGACTTCCATCTCAGTCCTCGCTTCGCCGCTTGACGTCTGAAATCCGGCCGCCGAAACGTTCCAACATCGCGCGCACGATGGGATCTTCTTCAAACCGCGCGCGCATTTCCGATGCTCGCGGCGCCGGACTCCGGCTGGAATCGAGTTTAACACAAACGCGAAGCGGTTGGCCCATCACGCTGCTAAGCACGGTGCGCAACTTCTCCATAGGGTCCCGCGCCTGCAGCATTTCCGCGAGCGCGCGGCTCTCCGGCGGAAAATATAAATTCATTTCACTGCCGTCGAGTTCCCAACGGCTCGCGTGTTCCACCATGGACCACAAAAATTTCTGCTGATTGCGCAGCGCGGATTGGATGGATTCGAGCTGAGCAGCCGCCAGGCCGCTGAATTGGCTTTCCGCAATTTTGGCAATCACGCGCGGCGCGAAAGCGGGCACCGGCGCGGATTTTTCCGCGGCGGGAATCTGCGCAATGGGTGTTCTTAAATTCTCAATTGTTCCAGACGCGGCAGCCGCTTGCAATTTCTTCTCGGTCGCGCCGGAGCGCCGCTCGCTGTCCGAAGAGGGAATCGCCGTCCTTGATACAGAACGGCCCGGATTTACGTTTTGTGCTGTCACCGGCCGCGCGCCTGAGTCGCCGCGCAGCTCGGCCAGAACTTCTTCGAGTGGCGCAAGCCGTGCGGCATTGATCAAACGCAACAGCCCAAGCTCGAGATGCAAGCGCGGGTCAGGTTTGCGCCGCAAGTCATCATCGGTCGCCGTCAGTATCTGAAAAAATCTGGTCAAATCCTCTTCGCTGAATAAAGCTGCTTGCTTTTCCAGCCGTGGACGTTCATCCGCGGGCGCGGCGATGAGCGGCGAATCCGCGTCAGTCACTTTCGCCACCAGCAAATTGCGCACGTGGCGAATCGCTTCGCGGCAGAAATGCTGCAGGTTGTGCCCCTCCGCGTGCAAGCGCTGTACCAGCGTCAGCGCCTGCTCGGCGGAATGACTGGCAATCGCTTCCACCAAATCATCCAGCACTTCCTCGGCGACAACGCCAAGAAGTTCGCGCACCTGTGCGTCCGTAATCTTGCCGCCGGAATACGCGATGGCCTGTTCGAGCAGTGAGAGGCCGTCGCGGACGCTCCCCTCCGCCGCGCGCGCCAGGACGGCGATTGCTCCCGGCTCGATCTGCAAATTTTCTTCCCGGGCAATGTGTTCGAGCGCGCCGGCGATTTCTTGAAATGTGAGCGAGCGGAATTGAAAAAGTTGCGCGCGCGATTTAATCGTGTCGGCAAGATCTTCGGGTTGCGTCGTCGCCAAAATAAACACGACTTTCTCGGGAGGCTCTTCGAGAGTTTTCAGCAACGCGTTGGAAGCTTCGTCGGTGAGCTGGTGAGCTTCGTCGAGGATCACAACCTTGGAGCGCCCCGAAGCGGGGGCGTATCGCACCATCTCGCGCAATTCGCGGATTTGATCGATGCCGCGATTCGACGCCGCGTCGATCTCCAGAACGTCCAGCGAACCGCCCGCCGTGATTTCTCGGCACGCGTCGCATACATTGCAAGGCTCGGCTGTCGGTCCGTTCACGCAGTTCAGGCACTTGGCAAGAATGCGCGCCGTCGTCGTTTTTCCCACGCCGCGCGTTCCGCAAAAAATGTAGGCGTGCGCCAGCCGGTTCTGCCGGAGGGCGTTTTCGAGCGTTTGCGTGACGTGCCGCTGTCCGACGATCTGCTGGAACGTTTGCGGCCGCCACTTGCGCGCGATCACTTGATAAGCCATGAAGTTTTTTGAATTCGCCCCGTGTGTGGAAGGAACTTCGGGTGATCCGCGGCGCACGAAGCCGATCCGCTACCGTTGCTCCCTTCCGGGCCTGGCGGGGTTTGCGGGGAATCGTCGCACAGAGCCCGAAGTTCCACCGATGCGCGAACAATTTTCACGCCGCATTTTGCGCAACGCGATTCTCGTTCGCTGTCGCGAGTCTAGCATACCGCTCGCGCACGCGAAAGCCGCGCGGCACTCTTCGATTCGACGGAAT
>JBOGNJ010000201.1:0-9158 GCA_050746905.1 Candidatus Acidiferrales bacterium | reverse complement strand
CAGCCATACTGGGGATTCGACGATCTCAACTCAAAGGCGCGAACCAAACTCATTAACTGTTTCTATGTGCGGGCCGAATCCAAGTACGAAGATGGAGACGAATATTTTCTATACACCAAAATTTACGTATTGTCCGACTTTGCCGGCGACAAATTCATAAATGCCATTGAGATGGGACATGTCTTGATCGATTTCGACGCTCGTTCCGGACATAACCACGGCACCAAGTTCCGCCTGAAACGGGAATGCAGGCCAGCGCTCTACAAGAACATCGTCGAAATTTAGCCGCTTGGACACTAGGCTGCTCTTACAGCCACCTCAACTTTCGCTGCGCGGCACATCGTGCTAGGGTTGTCCGAGCGAAAAATCGATGATGCCAGCAGCGTCGGCGTATAGCAGACCAAAACGCGCCTCAAAATCCCAAAAAACTCCCCGAAAACGCCGAACCTTGATCGGTAATGAGATGCACAGTCGCGCTTTGCTAAGTGCCATCCATCCAATCACTTACATTTTCTTGATCGGTAATGAATTCAATTTACTAAACACTCCGGCAGCACCGCGTCTGCAAACGGCGCGCAGCCGCTCCAATGCTATACTGCCAGCCCGCCTGGGCGGGCCAGTTCCCTTTTTCAGCGGGTTTCATCCAGACCGCCCATCCCGGCGGAGCAGGGCGCGAAATGAAGATTGAAGAACTCAACGAGCGGCTGCGCGATTCGGTGCTCATCGGCGACGGCGCGATGGGCTCGATGCTCTATGAAATGCTGGGCCCGCAGCGCTGCCTTGACGAGCTGAATTCCACGCAAGCCGAGGCTGTCTTCCGCGTGCACCAGACTTATCTGGAAGCGGGCGCGCAAATCATAGAGACAAATACCTTCGGCGCGAACCGTCACAAGCTCGCGGCCCTCGGCCTGGGAGATCGCGCGGGAGAATTCAATCATCGCGGCGTGAAAATCGCCCGCGAGGCGCGCGAGGCTGCGCGTCATGAAGTTTTGATCGCAGGCTCCATCGGCCCGCTCGGCACTTTGCGGCAGGGGAAACAGCTTCCTGCCGATGAGATTCATGAAATTTTCCGCGAGCAGGCCACCGCCCTCGAAGAGCGCGGCGTGGATTTATTTATTTTGGAAACGTTCAGCGAGCTCGAAGAAATTCTCGCCGCGATTGACGCCATTCGCTCGTTCTCGAAGCTGCCCATCGTCGCGCAGCTTACCTATTCGGAGGAAGGCAGCACCGTCGACGGAACACGTCCCGAAGACGCCGTCGCGAAAATGAAAACAAAAGACGTGCAGGTCATCGGCGCAAATTGCACCATCGGCCCGCAGCTTCTGCTTCCCATTCTTGGCGAGCTGGCGAATCTGACGAAAAATTCCAACGTGCGCGTCAGCGGAATGCCCAATGCCGGATTCCCGAAACGCGTCGGCGACCGCATCGTGTATCCGAGATCTTCTCCCGAATATTTTGCGCAGTTTGCGCGCGACGCGGCTTCGCTCGGCGTGCGAATTTTAGGAGGCTGCTGCGGCAGCACGCCCGAGCACGTCCGCGCCATGGTCGACGCGATGAAAAATTTCCGGCCGTCACGCGCCGCGCATGTGTCTGCCGCGGGCGGCACAGTCGAGGAAATTCTCGAGCCGCGCGAAAAGACGCGCCATCTCGCTTCGCGCGAGCCGGAAAGCATCCTGTGGCAAAAAATTCAGTCGGGAAAATTCGTCGTTTCGGTGGAAATCGACCCTCCGAAAGGAACCAGCATCGACCGCGTCGTCGAGCAAGTGAAGCGCGTGATGGCTTCGGGAAAAGTGGACGCGATCGACATCAACAGCGGCACGCTCGCGCGCGTGGGCATGGACGCGCTCGTAATGGCCGGCGCACTCGAAGCGCACGGAGTTGAAACCGTCCCGCACTTGACCACGCGCGACGCGAACATCATCGGCTTGCAAGCGATGCTCCTGGGCGCGTGGTCCATTGGAGGCGTGCGCAACGTGCTCGCCATCACGGGCGATCCGCCTTCGCTTGGCGATCATCCCGAAACGAGCGGCGTTTACGAAGTCGATTCCATCGGCTTGGTGAAAGTGCTGGCGCGGCTGAATCAGGGGACCGACTGGGCGGGGAAAAATCTGGGCGGCGCCACGAATTTTACGATCGGCGTCGCCGTGAATCCCGTCGCCGAGGACATGGAAGAGGAAATTCGCCGCTTCTTTGCGAAAGTCGAGGCGGGCGCGCACTTCGCCATGACGCAGCCGATTTTCGATCCCGAGCATTGGCACGCATTCCTGAAAAAAATCGGAGGCGCCTCGCCCGTTCCCGTGCTCGTGGGATTGTGGCCGCTTACAAGTTACAAGCAGGCGCTGCGTCTGAATAATGAGGTGCCGGGAATCGTGATTCCCGAAGCGACTCTGAAGGAACTTGAATCGGCAGGCGCCGGCGCGCGCGAGCGTGGATTCATGCTGGCGCGGCGCATGCTCGATTGGGCGCGCACGGAAATGCCCGGCGCGTATTTGATTCCGCCGTTTAAGCGTTACGAAGAAGTGCTGGAATTATTTTCGTAGAAAAAACATGAGCAGCTAGAAAAACCAGAAGCGCTTGCGGCGTCCGGCGCTTTGGTCCTGTGTGCGCGCTGATTTGATTTCAGGAAATACGGGGCGATACGGGAGTTCGACCCCTTCGAACGCGGCGCGCGGATTTTTCTCGAAGAGCGCCTGCGCGACTTCGTCGCCTTTCCGCTCCGCGATGAATTCGTATGCCGGCCTGAGGCGCAGAGGCCGAGTCGTCAAGTTGTGCGCGTCGCTCGCAATGAAATGAATCGCATTGGAGTCGAGCAGCGTTTCCGCCGCCGTTTGCGCGCGGCGGCCGAAATCGCCGGTGATCGATTGCGCCGTGACTTGCACGAAACATCCCTGATGCAGCCATCCCCACAGCCGTTCCCAGTCTGCGCGAATCAACGGATTGCGTTCCGGGTGCGTGACGATCGGATGAACGCCGAGCAATTGCAATTGGTGAAGCGTCTGGTCCAGCGAGGGAGGCAAGGAAAAGTTTGCAAATTCGACGAGTAGATAATTCTTGTGATTCAAGGTGAACTTCGAAGGTTCCGCACAAAACGCCTCGAAGTTTTCGTAGCTCAAATGAAAGTCGCAACCCGTGCCGATTGTCAAACGCGCGCCTAACTTCGCTTGCAGTTCATCGCGGCGCGAGCGCGACAACTCCGGAAGAAAGGGAAAATCGTCGTTGGCGTGGGGCGTGCCGATCACGTGCGTGACGCCGTCGTTAATCGCCATCTCCGCCATCTTCAGGGAGGTTTCGAGCGAATCGGAGCCGTCATCGAGACCGGGCAGGATGTGGCAATGAATATCGATCATTTATTATCAGTTGTTCTGACGTGCTTGGCCTGGCGCGAGCGACGATAGCGCAGGATTCGCGGATTGGAAAGCAGTTCCGCGACGCATATCAGGCCACAGGCAAGAGAGATAACCCGCAGATTGAATTTGCGACTCGATGCCTATTATGCGAGTCTTTGTAGCGCGGAAGTGCGCCAGATTGCCGCTTCCACGGCGGAACAACTCGGCGTCCGAGGCTAAATGCGTTCATGAATGTGCTGCTGTTCACACTGCTGATCTGGGTCTGTTCACTTGGGGCGGGATTGTTGGGGTCGCTGACCGGGTTGGGCGGCGGAGTGATAATTGTGCCGCTGCTGGTGCTCGCGTTCAAGGTGAACATCCATTACGCGGCGGGCGCGTCGCTGATTTCCGTGATTGCCACATCGTCGGGCGCCGCCTCGGCATACGTGAAGGAAGGTTATACCAACGTGCGCATCGGAATGTTTTTGGAAGTGGCGACAACTCTGGGGGCGCTGTTGGGCGCATATTTGGTGGCGAAGGTTTCTCCTGCCGCGATTGCGATTATTTTTGGGCTTGTGCTGCTCTTCTCAGCCTATCTGTCGTTGAGAAAAACATCGAACATTACGGACGCGAGGCCACCGGATAAGCTCGCGGCGCGCCTCCGCTTGAATGGGGAATATCCCACCGCGGCAGGACTCAAGAAATATACCGTTCGGCGCGTGCCAATGGGATTCCTGGTTTGCAATTGCGCCGGAATTCTTTCCGGGCTACTGGGAATAGGAAGCGGCGCGCTGAAGGTGCTGGGCATGGATCAGGCGATGGAAATTCCGTTCAAAGTCTCGACGGCCACGAGCAACTTCATGATTGGGGTGACGGCCGCCGCCAGCGCGGGAATTTATTTTCATCGAGGATACGTTGATCCGGCGCTGGCAATGCCCGTGACGCTGGGGGTGCTCTTCGGGGCGTTCATTGGCGCGCGCATTCTCCCCGGCGCGACGACGAAATATCTTCGCGTGCTGTTCAGCGCGGCGATTGTGATACTGGGAATCGAGATGCTGGTCAAAGGACTGTCGGGAAAGCTCTAAATGGCTGAAGCAAAAAATAAGTGGAATGACGAGAGGATGGACAGGATCATCTCGGTGCTGTTGCGGACCGGCGTTGTCTTGTCATCAATTGTGGTGCTGGTGGGTGGAATCTGGTATTTGGTGGAAAGCTGGAGGCTGGCGCCGGATTACCACACATTCCGGGGCGAGCCCGCGAACTTGAACGGGCTGCGCGGAATTGCGAAAGGGCTTTTCTCGTGGCACGGGAGGAGTTGGATTCAGTTTGGGCTGGCGATGCTGGTGGCGACTCCGGTGGCGCGCGTGGCCTTTTGCATATTCGCGTTCTTCAAAGAAAGAGACTGGACCTACGTCGCGCTGACACTGCTTGTGTTTTCAGTGCTAATGTTCAGCTTTATCTGGCAGTAGTTGCGGCGCGCGTGTGAGGAAGCATGCAGAAGTTCATCCAACAGATTCGCGGTGAGCTTAGCGAGAGCGCGAAGGTCAAGCAGAGCTTTTCCGAGGAACTGCTTGGCCGTATTGCGCGATTCGCCGAAGCGGGCGGCGCGGCGCTGAAACAGGGCTGCAAACTTATTTTTTTCGGGAATGGCGGCAGCGCGGCGGACGCACAGCATTTGGCCGCGGAGCTAGTGGTTCGATTGCAAAGGAACCGGGCGGGACTTGCAGCGATTTCGCTAGCGACGAATGCGTCGATTCTGACCGCAGCAGGAAACGATCTTGGCTTCGAGAATATTTTTGCGCGTCAAATCGAATCACTCGCGACGGAGGGTGACATTTTGGTGGCGCTTTCGACAAGCGGAAACAGCTCCAATATGCTTCGCGGAGCGGAAGCCGGACGCGCGCGGGGCGCGATTGTGGTGGGAATGACGGGCGAGACGGGCGGCGAGCTTGCCGGCAAGGTGGACTTGCTGATCAATGTGCCGTCGCGAAACGCGCAGCGGATTCAGGAAGCGCATATTACGATCGGCCACATTGTATGCGGATTGATCGAACAGATTTGCTGCGGGGGTTAACTGACTCGCTGCGAGCGGCGGAGTGTGGTTTGCGGTACCGTGTGGTCAACGTTACTGTAGAAATGTGTCGAACACTCCTACCTGTGGAAATTTACCTCTCGACAAAGGGCGGCGGCGCAGCCTGCGCGTGATGCTTTCCGTTACGGTGATCGTGCGCGGGAACAACGCCGACGGGAGTAAATTCGAAGAGGAGACGAAGACACTGGTGGTGAACGCGCACGGCGCGCTGATTCATCTCCGATCCGACGTTAGAGCGAATCAGAAAATTACGCTGGTTCACAAAGGGACGCAGCAAGAGCAGGAGAGCCGCATTGTGTATGTGGGAACGACGATGCAGGGCGGCAAGGCCCAAGTAGGAATCGAATTCACCAAGCCGTCGCCGAAATTCTGGCAAATCAGTTTCCCGCCAGAAGACTGGAATGCGCCGGAGGATTGAGCAGCACGCCGCGCGGGATCGTTTCCTCCCTCCGATATCACATTTGATGCAAGCCAATTTGTGGAATTTTATCCGCGCAAGCAGGCGGGAAGCTCGGCAAGATTATCGAGGAGCAGGTCGGGCGAGCACGCGGGCAATTTCGCGCTGCCCATTCCGTACGTGACGCCGCAAGCCCACGTGCCGGCATTTCGCGCGGTTTGAATATCGACATCGGAGTCGCCAACCATCATCGCTTGGCGCGGCGCGACGCCGAATTCCCGTAGCAGAGTATTCAAGCCCGTCGGGTCCGGCTTTTTCTTTTCGAAGCTGTTACCTCCGTAGACGAAACGGAAATATTTATTCATCTGAAGGCCGGCGATGATCGCCTGGCTGAATTTCACCGGCTTATTGGTAAGGACCGCGAGCGAGCGGTCGGCAAGCGCGTCGAGGGCATCGAGGACGCCCGGATAAGGAAGAGTGTTGTCCAGCATGTGCGCGCGATAGTAATCGAGGAAATGAACGATTCCCTTCTGGATTTCTTCCTCGGAAGTCGGTTCGCCGAGCGCGCGCTTAATCAACACGGGGACGCCATTGCCCACGTAACTGAAAATCTGGCCGTGATCCATCGGTTTGCGGCCCAGATGTTCGAGCGTCGCGTTCATCGAAAGGGCGAGATCGAGCTTCGAATCGATAAGCGTCCCGTCCAAATCGAAGATCAGGGCGCTTACGCCGCGAATTTTTCTTCCATTGTCCGACATATCCCGTACATGCTCCCGGCGCACGATTCAGTGTGCAACCATTGTAGCGGGGACGATTGATTTGCGCTGCGGGTTTTTGGGAGTACGTGAAGTTGGAGAGTGGCGAGCCGCTTGTTACAATCAGAGTTTTACATTGGGGTGAAATTTTTCGTCCGAGGGGAGACGTGGCCGAGATTTTTCCATTTCGCGCGGTGCGATACGATGCGGGGCGCGTGGCGCTCGAGGACGTGCTGACGCAACCTTACGACAAGATTACTGCGGAGATGACGGAGCGGTATTCCGCGGCCAGTCCTTACAACTTCGTTTCGATCGAGAAGGGAAAGATCCTTCCTTCGGATTCCGCTGAAAATAACGTGTATACGGGTGCGTCTACGGCATTGGAGGCGTGGCTAGCAGAAGGCGTGATGGTTGAGGATGCCGAGCCGGCGATTTACGCCTATTCTCAAGATTACAAAGTTGCGGAAGCGAGTGAGCGGCTGGAGCGCCGAGGATTTATCGCGCTGGGACGGCTGGCGGATTATGAAGAAGGCGTGGTCTTCCGTCACGAGCACACGCTGACTGGGCCGAAGGCTGACAGACTGGAACTGCTCCGGCACACGCGTGCGCAGACAGGGCAGCTTTTCATGCTCTATGACGATCCGGCACGGCGAATTGATGCGCTGCTGGAGGAAACGGCGAAGCAGCAGCCGCTGGCGGAGGTGCGCGACGAATACGATGTGCGTCACCGGCTGTGGGCGATTCGCGATTCAGCGAAGATTCAGCGAGTCAGGTCCGCCATGGCGGATAAAAAATTAATCATCGCGGATGGACATCATCGGTATGAAACGGCGCTGACATATCGTAACGAACGTCGCGCGAAAAATGGAAGCGTCGATCCGGATGCTCCGTACGAGAAAGCGATGTGGACGTGCTTCAACACTCACCAGGAGGGCCTGACGATATTGCCGACGCATCGCGTGGTTCGCAATCTTGTGGGATTTTCGATTGAGAAATTCTTGCAAGGGGCTTCGGAATACTTCAGTTGGTACTCCTACCCTTACGCGTCGGCTGCGGAGGGTACAGCAAATTTCGCACAGTTCCGCCACGATCTTGAACGCCGCGGACACGCCGGGAATGCCGTCGGATTTTATGCGGGCGGTAACGCGTTTTACCTGCTTGTGTTGCAAAACAGCAAAGAGCTCGAGCGGCTGTTGCCAGACATTTCTCCCGCACAGCGTCAGCTTGACGTGGTGCTGCTGCACAGGCTACTGCTGCACAAATGCCTGGGAATCACGGCGACGCAAGTCGCGTCGGAAAAGAATGTTACTTATGAGCGCGAAATGGAGGCTGCGATTCGTGCAGTGGATAGCGGCGGGGCGCAGATTGCGTTTCTGCTGAACCCGGTGCGCGTGGCACAGGTGACGGAGATAGCGCGGGCGGGCGATGTGATGCCACAAAAGTCCACGGACTTTTATCCCAAGCTACTCAGCGGGCTTTGCATTTATCGGATGTGAGGGTCTGGGGGCGAGGGAGGCGTTTCTGCAAAAGCTGCTGGAAACGGTGTAGGTGTAAAAGCGACGCCGAGCCGCTGCACTCCATAACGACAGCGCAAAGCCGAGTTTGCCGGACGAAGCCGTCGATTAGCGACTGGGGATTACGTGCAGGCGCGGCGCGGCTGCGGGAGCGTCGGGCACGTGAATGGCGGGCGGAAGCGAGCCGGGCGCACGGCGCGGGTATTTTGCGGCGACGTAATCGTCGACGAGTTTTTGGAAGGCGGCGGAGAGTTCGTCGTAAGTTCCCTTGAGCGTGGCGAATTTTTGGCCGTCGATGTAAACGGGACAGCTTGGCTCTTCGCCCGTTCCCGGCAGACTGATGCCGATGTTGGAGGCTTTCGATTCGCCGGGGCCGTTGACGATGCAACCCATCACGGCGAGCTTCAGTTCCTCGACTCCTTCAAATTGCGTTTTCCATTCGGGCATTCTGTCGCGAATATATTGCTGAATGCTTTCGGCGAGTTCCTGAAACGTGGAACTGGTCGTTCGTCCGCAGCCGGGGCAGGCTGTGACGCTGGGCGCGAACGAGCGCAGACCGAGCGCCTGAAGCAATTCGCAAGCGGCATACACTTCATCGCGACGATCGCCGCCGGGACGCGGCGTGAGCGAAACGCGAATCGTGTCGCCGACGCCTTCGCCGAGCAGAATCGCCATGGACGACGCGGACCAGACGAGCCCTTTGGCGCCCATGCCGGCTTCCGTCAAGCCTAAATGCAAAGGCTGGTCGGTCTTTTGCGCGAGCTCGCGATAAATGCTGATCAGATCTCGCGGGCGAGAAACTTTGCACGAGATGATGATTTGATCTTTGCGGAGGCCGCAGCTCAGCGCAAGTTCCGTTGATTCCAGCGCCGAGAGAACCATGCATTCGTTGATGATGTCTTCGGAAGTGTGGCCAAGGTCGCGATCTGTGTTTTCCTGCATCTTGCGCATGACGAGCTCTTGGTTGAGAGAGCCGCCGTTGACGCCGATGCGAACGGGCTTGCCGTTGTCGACGGCAACTTTGCAAATGGTGGCGAATTGCTCGTCGCGGCGCGTCCCTTTGCCGACGTTGCC
>JBOGNJ010000200.1:0-2465 GCA_050746905.1 Candidatus Acidiferrales bacterium | reverse complement strand
GGCCCACGCCAAGCATCTGTTCACCAAGCCTGAGACTGCGTAACGAGGACGAGCATATGCACGAGACTCGCAAATCCGTTTCGCGAAGATTTTTTCAGCTACTGCTCCGCGCATTTCCTTTCGATTTCCGCACAAATTACGGGCCGGAAATGGAAGACGTGTTTCACGACCAACAGCGTGAACTTGAACAACGAGGAGGCCTCATGGTTTTTTTCAGGCTGTGGGCGGAGACGATTTCCGGGATGTTTCGCACTGCGCCGCGCGAGCATTGGGACATTTTCCGGCAGGATTGCGCGTATGCGTTACGCATGATGGGGAAGAATCCCGGCTTCACCGCGATCGCGGTACTGACGCTCGCACTAGGAATTGGCGCGAACTCCGCGATCTTCAGCGTGGTTCACTCGGTACTGATTCGCCCGCTGCCTTATCCCAATGGCCAACAGCTCGTTTTCATTCGCGAGGCCGCGCAGAAAGCCGGAGTGGATGACATCGGATTTTCCGTCCCTGAAATCAAGGATTTTCGCGAACAGAATGGCACGCTTGCCGGTCTGGTTGAGTATCACGAAATGTCTTTCACGCTTTTCGGCCATGGAGATCCGGATCGCGTCAAGACCGGCGTCGTTTCCTGGAACTACTTCGACTTTTTCGGCATCAGACCTCTCTACGGCCGGACGTTCTTATCCAAGGATGACGTCATCGGCACTCCTCCGGTTCTTGTGCTCAGCTACGAATACTGGAAGAAGAAATTCGGCGGCGATCCCCACGTCGTGGGCAAAACTTTCGAGATGAATGACAAAGTTCACACCGTGGTGGGCGTCCTGCCGCCGATTCCGCAATATCCGCGGGACAATGACGTGTACATGCCCACTTCCGCGTGTCCCTTCCGCTCGGGTAAGGCGCACATTGTCAATCGTGACATGCACATGATGGAGGTCTTTGGGCGGACCAAGCCCGGCGTGACGGTTGAGAAGGCCAGCGCCGACATGGCGACGATAGCTTCGCGGCTCCAATCCACGTATCCGAAATCCTACCCCGCGAATATGGGTTACACGGCGAACGCTTCTTCGTTGAAAGAAGATCTAACGAGTCAGGCTCGCCCGACTCTGCTGGTGCTCCTGGGCGCAGCGGTATTTGTGCTGCTGATTGCATGCGCCAACGTGGCGAATTTGACGCTTTCGCGTATGGCGCGCCGCGAACGTGAACTCGCTGTGCGCACGGCGCTCGGAGCGGGTCGCAGCCGCCTGCTGCGACAATTATTCACGGAGAGTTTTCTGCTGGCGTTCACCGGCGGCGTTGTTGGCTTATTCCTGGCCTTTGGCAGCCTGCAACTTCTTACTGAGTTCGCCGCGCGCCTTACGCCGCGCGCCCGTGAGATTCATATTGACGCGGGAGTGCTGCTGTTTACTTTGCTGATCGCCGTGGGAACGAGCATTGTTTTCGGCACTTTTTCGGCGATCTTCTCGCGCGCCAATCTGACGTCCGGATTGAAAGAAGGCACAGCCGGCTCCGGCCATCAACGGAATCGCGTCCGCGGCGCATTGATCGTTTCGCAGATTGCGATTTCGTTCATGCTGCTGATCGGGGCGGGACTCATGCTTCGCAGCCTTTTCAAAATGCTGCAGGTGAATCCAGGATTTGTGTCTGACCGTGTGCTGGCGATGAAGATCAATTTCAACTGGTCAAAATACGGCACATCGCAACAATTCGCGGAGGGGGCGAAGAAGCTTGTAGATCGAATCCAAACCGAGCCGGGAGTTCTTAGCGCGTCGGTTTCCTCCACGTATCCGCTGGAGCGGGAAGTTCTCACAGGCGGACCCAATACGGTCGGCTTCCAAATCGAAGGCCATCCGCTGGGACCCGGCGAAGCACCGCCTCTTGTCGACGTGGTTTCCGCGACGTCGGATTTTTTCCGCACGCTGGGGATTCCGCTGCTGCGCGGCCGTGAATTCGCCGACAACGATGACGCCAAGGCGCTCCAGGTGGCAATCGTCAACCAAACATTTCAGCGCCGGTTTTTCCCGAACGAAGATCCAGTGGGACGGCGGGTTACCCCTGACAACGGCAAACACTGGGTGACGATTGTCGGCGTTGTGGGCGACGTTCGCGACCTGGGCCTGGACCGCGCACCTACGATTCAGGCGTATGTTCCGCTCGCGCAGAATCCTAACCCGGGAACTCTGCTGGTTCGAACCGCGGCGGATCCAATGAGCATGGCAAATCAAATGAACCGGGCTGTGCATGACGTGGATTCGCAAACGGCAGTCTCCAACGTGCAAACTCTGGCGGAAGCTCGCGCTGATTCCGTGGCTTCACCGCGAGTGACGGCGAGTCTGCTGGCTATTTTCGCGGGACTCGCTCTTTTGATCGCTGCGGCCGGGATTGGCGGCATTATGGCGCTGACTGTCAGCCAACGCGTGCGCGAAATCGGCATTCGCATGGCTCTGGGAGCGCAGCCGTCGAAAATT
>JBOGNJ010000199.1:0-13991 GCA_050746905.1 Candidatus Acidiferrales bacterium | reverse complement strand
GCGCGCCAATCCGCATAATTCGGATAAGACACGGCGCCTTCGGATTCGCCGGTGCGTTGATTGTTCTGCCAGAGGAACGCGAGCCGCTCAGCGCGCGGAAAGGGAAGCGCCCGAAAGAACGCCGCATTCGCCAGTCCGAAAATGGCCGTGTTCGCGCCTATGCCAATCGCCAGCACGGCGACAATCAGCGCCGAGTAACCGGGATTTCTCACGGCCGCCCGCCACGCCGAACGCAAATCGCGCCAAAACATTGAACACCTCGCTTGCAGGAGTGACATCAGGTTCGCATGGGAGAGAATTCGAGCGCGAAAGAAAATTGCGGGTGTTCGCGAATTAGTCACGGAGGATGCTGGCTTTAGGATGGCAAAAGGTTCTATGGCGGGAGGCACGAGAGAAACACGGAGGATCAGTTCGCGCGAAAACAGGCGCAGGGCAGATGAGCTACGGCGCCAGACGAAATCGCGCCAAGCGTTACGTGGTCTGGCAGCAAGTGCGGGCGGCGCGGCATTCGTCGAGGCCGACCATTTTACCGTCAGGGCCGACTGTGGATTGCGTGCGCGAGCACCAGAAGGGGGCGGCGCTGCGCGCGTCGGATTCGTCTTCGTCCTGCTGATAGAACAGCTTCTTCGAGCGTACCGAGCGGCAAATTTCGCCCGTTGAGATGAGCACATTCAGGCTGGGCCCCACGGAAGGATTCAACATGGCTATGCGACTCCTTTCGCCGCGTTTGTGCGTTCCCGTACAGCGGCAAGTAGCGCGCGCTTTACGGAGACACGCACGAGCTGCACTTTGTAGCCGTTGCGGCTGAGCGGCGTCGCGCCGTGCGCGGCGGCATCGCCGGCCTTCGCGGCGTTTTCTTCGTTGATTGTTTTTCCCTCGAGCCACTTGCTCGCTTCATCGGCGGGCCAAGGTTTCGGCGCGACCTGGCCGAGGACGATTCGCGCGCTTTCAACCGTATTGCCACGCATCCGCAACGCCACGGCGGCAAGCACGAAAGGCCACTCCAAACCCTCCTTTTGCCGTACCTCGTACATTGCGTTGCGCATGCCGCGTGAGGCCGCGGGAATGGTGACTTCGGTAACGATTTCATTGGGAGCGAGGGCATGCTCGCGTTCGCCCTGCTTCTGCGGAATCACGAAAAATTGATCCGCAGCGATGTCGCGCGCGCCACGCGGCCCTTCGATGTGAATCTTGCCGTCGAGCGCAACCAAGGCGGGGCCAAAGCTCGACGGGCTGACGAATTTTGCCGGGCCTGAATTGCCGAAAATGGCGTGATAGCGATTGTCGCCCTGCGCGACCAGTGAGTTTCCGCTCTTGTCGAGGGCCAACAAGCCAAATCCGTTGCGGTAATACCAGCAACGCGGCCGCTGGCAAATCCAACCGCCGACGGTGGCCATGTTGTGAATTTGCGGGCTGCCGATGCCTTCGGCCGCGCCGGTGATGACGGGATAATCCTTGCGAACATCGGATTCCGAAAGTAATTGGTGGAGGGTCACCGCAGCGCCGATTCGCAATGCGCCATTGTCGTTTCGGATGGCGTGAAGCTCGCCGACTTTCTTAATATTCACGAGGCGCTTCGTGTCTACGATGTCGTCCTTGAGCAGCGAAATCAAATCCGTGCCGCCACCGAAGACGGAGGCATCTTCCCAGTCGGAGCCAAGCAGGCTGATTGCTTCCTTAACAGTTGAAGGACTCGCGTACTCGAATGCATCCATTACGCCATGCCTCCTTTGCCGAGAGCCGCGAGGACGCGGTCAGGCGTCAGCGGCAACTCCGGCACGCGCACGCCGATTGCGTTTGCGACGGCATTTGAGATTGCCGCGCCCGGCGAAATTACCGGCGGTTCGCCCAGCCCAATCGTGCCACGCTCGTCATATCCGGGACCGGTCATCATATGCACGACGATTTCACCGATGTCGCCGATGCCGGCCAGTTTGTAAAACTCCATGTTGGGATTCAAGCAGCGGCCGGTCGGCTGATCCATGACTTTTTCTTCGAAAAGCGAATACGTGATGCCCATAATCGCGGCGCCGTAGACCTGGCTTTCCGCCGTTCTCACGTCGATCACCAAACCGCAATCCTGCACCGAGACGTGTTTGATGATTTTCACCACGCCCGTTTCCGTGTCGACTTCGACTTCGCTCATCTGCACGCCGCCGACGCCACTCGACATCAAATCGTTGGAAGTCTTGCCGGTGCCTGTGATGGATGATGCGCCCATTTTCGCGCAGGCTTGTTTCCAAGGAATCGACTTCGCGGAATTGCCTTTGACTTGGATTTTGCCGTCCCAGGCTTCGAGCTGATCTGCCGGAGCGCCGAGCGACGGAGCAACCTTGGCGAGCAGGGAGTTCAACGCTTCGGTAGCCGCGCGGCGCGTGGAAGTGCTGACGCCGCTGACGGTCGTCGAGCCGCCCGACGCGCCTGCCGGCGGGTACTTGTTCTCGCCAATGTTCACTTTTACCGCTTCAACCGGCAGCCCGAGTGTTTCGGCCGTGACGATGGCGATGACCGTGCGCGTCCCGGTGCCAAGGTCCTGGCTGCCGAGCGAAGTTTCCACCGAGCCATCCGGATGAATTGTTACGAGAGCGTTGCTCAGATTTCCGCGTCCACCCCATGTGTGCAGCGAAACGCCCAGTCCACGTTTCATCGAACCTGCGCCGCCCTTTCCGCGCGGGTGCCATTTGCTCTTCCAGTCCATCAATTCTGAGGCCTTCGCGAACTCTTCCTGATATGTTTTTGCGCGCTCGCCCGTCAGATTCAAATTTTTCAACATAAACTCGACCGGATCCATCTCCAGCTTCGCAGCCAAGTCGTCCATTGCTCCATTGGAAATCAACGCCATCTGAGGATGGTTCGGCGCGCGCCACGCTCGCGCGGGCCCGATGTTCGTCAAGATCGCCGTATGCCTTGCTCGCACATTGGGAACCTGGAAAATGTAAGGAAATCTCGGCGCGCCCGCATTGCTCGGGCCGCCGGTGCCCCACGATTCCGAATCCCATGCGACCAGCGTGCCATCGCGCTTTGCTCCCACCTTCACATGTGCGTGCATCGATGGCCTGCAGCCGGCAACCGTCATTTCGTGATCGCGTTCGAGCAGCATTTTCACCGGCCGGCCGGTTTTCTTTGACAACTGCGCGCACGCGATGCCCCAGGTATCCGCCGCGAACTTGCTGCCGAATCCACCGCCCATGTAATGTGAAATCACGTGAATGTTATTCGCGGCGACGGTGATCCCTTGCTGCTTAAGTCCGTCGACATATTCACCGGCCATGCCGCTGACGTTCTGCGTTGTGGACCACACCGTCAAATCGTCGCCATTCCATTCCGTCACTTGACCATGGGATTCCAGGCAGCAATGGGCGATCACGGGCACGCCGTAATCTCCTTCGCTGACCACCTCGGCCTGCTGAAAACCCTGATCCGGAGTGCCGTTAACACGCTCTTCGAGTTGCTTCGAATACTGTGCGCCTGCACGCTGCGGATCGGCGTCGGTGACAAGATAGGGCAGCGGCTCATAGTCAATCTTGATCGCATCCGCGGCCGCTTCCGCGCGTTCTTCGGAGTCCGCCGCGATGGCCACAACTTCCTGCCCGGCCCACAAGACTTCCTGGCCCTCGGGCACAATCGTCACCACTCCCTTAACGCCCGGCATTGCTTCGGCTGCGCTCGTGTCGATCTTCGTGACTTTCGCGTGAGCGTAGGGAGAAGTCGCCATCTTGCCCCACAGCATTCCGGGGCGGTTGATGTCGTAGGAATATTTCGCGCGGCCCGAGGATTTGATCGGGCCGTCAATCCTTTTAGTTCGCTTGCCAATCACAGCGCGACGATCCGCGGGAGGCCAATGATAGTCAGCCATTACGCTCGCCCTCCTTTCGTCTTCATCGTTTTCGCCGCTTCCAAGACGGCATGTCTGATCCCCATGTAGGTGCCGCAGCGGCACAGATTGCCGCCGAGGGATTTTTGCAAGCCTTCGTAAGTTGGATCCGGCTCGTGATCCACGTATGCCGCGCACGCCATCACAAATCCCGGCGTGCAAAATCCGCACTGCTGCGCGTCATTGTCCCAGAAAGCCTGGGACATGGGATGCAAGCCTTCCTTGGGTTCAAGACCTTCAATGGTGGTGATGTCGTGCCCCTGCGCGTCGATTGCCAGCGTTGTGCACGAATAAACCGCGCGGCCATCCAAATGCACGGTGCAAGCTCCGCACGTGGCGCGGTCGCAGACTTTCTTAGCGCCCGTCAGGTCCAGATGATTCCGCAGTGCGTCGAGGAGCATCACACGGGGCTCCAGATTCAGTTGCCGCAGCTGTCCGTTGATTTTCAGCGTCACCGAGACTGCGCCCGGCCCAACCACTCCGGCGCCCACGCCACTTTGTGGCCGCGGCGCAGCTTCGAGCACGCGATCCGCCAGCAGCGCCCCGGCGGAGGCAGCTACGCTGGCGATTCCAGCGCCTTTAATGAAGCTGCGGCGTGAGAGATCTCGCAGCTTCTTTTCCTGTGCGCCTTTCGCGCGCTTCTCCGCGTCTTCCGCGCGCGGCTTATCTTCATTCGACGACATCGGTGCACCCCCTGCGGTCAAAAATCAAAATGTGCATAGTGTTTCGGTAGGAATGATGTACGGACCGGATCACAGCACTCGTTCGAGACATTGCCTGAATCACTGGCGGCTTCCCTCAGAACGTCGCGGCTATGATAGTTTCAGCGCCCAGCGAAAGTCAAAGCTTTAGACGATTGGGTAATGGGTCAGTTTGAATTTTGACTTCTTGTGTCACGACCAAGAAAATTCAAACTGACCCACTAGGGACGATTGTCCTTGGGCTGTCGTTTCTCAATCAGAGCCGCGCGCCTTTGTCGCAGGATGACTGGCGGCGTCGGCGCGCACCCAGGCTCGGCTCGTCATACTCAAATTTGAGTGGCAATGCTGTGATGCAGGTGCAAAATAGGCGGGAACGGAAATGTCGTCTACGGGAGGAATCGAAATGATCCAGCAGACAACGTGGTTTCGTGTGATGGTAGTTGGTGCGATTTTGCTGATTCCCGGCTCCGCAATCGCGAAGAATAAAGCGCGGAATCGCCAGAACGTCCCGCCAGCCAGGGCAGATTCCACGAAGCCTGGCGCGGCTCACGCATCCCTTGCGAAGCTCGCCGGCAATTACACTAGAGTCATAAAGTTCCTCGGACAAACAGGTGCGGCCGCCGCCCCGTCGCCGGGCACCGCAAAAATTTCTGTCGTATTGGGCGGCAGATTTCTTCTCGAAGAAAGCGAAGACACGGTTTTTGGCAGACCCGTTGGTGGCTTGCGTGTCTACGGCTATAACAATGTGACGAAGCAATATGAAATGGCTCGCATGTACACGATGTCGACCGGCATCACGATGATGAAGGGCACGAGCAGTGATGGTGGGAAGACGATCGACTTCGCTGGAGACACCGATACGTCTGGTGCCAGCAAGATGCCCCTGCACGCGCAGTTTCACCAGATTAATGCAGATCGGTTCACGGTTACGTTATCAACCGTTGGGCCCGATGGCAAAGAATCGGCATTCCAGGAGACGGATTACACACGCAAGAGATAAGTGCGGCGCTGTTGGACGCTCTTAAGGGGCGAATCTGCTCTCTCTCTGAAAAAACGCTCGCCAACCAGCGAACAATGGAACCGGAAGCCTGAGTCCCTTCTGATTTGCTGCACCGCGTTGACTTGCGCGGCGGTGCACTCTAAGATTCGGCGATGCCTGAATCGCCATCCCTCATCGGTACGACTGTCTCGCACTACCGCATTGTCGAAAAACTTGGCGGTGGCGGAATGGGCGTAGTCTACAAGGCTGAAGACACCAAGCTTGGCCGTTTTGTGGCGCTCAAATTTCTTCCCGAGGATGTGGCCACCGATCGTCAGGCGCTCGAACGCTTTCAACGCGAAGCGCGCGCGGCTTCCGCTCTTGACCATCCGAATATCTGCACGATTCATGAGATCGGCGAGCACGATGGAAAGCTATTCATCGTCATGCAGAATCTCGAGGGCCAGACGCTCCGCCACCGGATCGGCGGGCGCGCGCTTCCTGTGGACCTGGTGCTCGACCTCGGCACTGAAATCGCCGACGCGCTTGACGCCGCGCATGCGAAAGGCATCGTCCATCGAGACATCAAGCCCGCGAATATTTTCATCACCGATCGTGGCCACGCGAAAATTCTCGATTTTGGCCTGGCAAAGCTGATCGATGCGAGTGGGTCGCCAGTCGAGAGAACGTCCGGCTCGCCGACGGCGGATACCGGCGAAGCGCTGCTCACCAGCCCCGGCGTTGCGCTGGGAACGGTCGCCTACATGTCACCGGAGCAAGTACGCGGCGAAGTTCTCGATGCGCGAACGGACCTTTTTTCGTTTGGCCTGGTGCTTTACGAGATGTCCACGGGGCGGCAGGCGTTTACTGGGAATACGTCCGGTGTGATTCACGAAGCGATTCTCAATCGCGACCCGCTCCCGGCGAGCCGCGTGAATCCGGAAATTCCTGAAAAGCTGGAAGAAATCGTCGATAAAGCGATCGAGAAGGATCGCAATCTCCGCTATCAGCACGCTTCGGAGATGCGCGCGGACCTTGCGCGGCTCAAACGCGATTCCGACTCGGGCCGCACGTCCGCCCGAATGTCCGCGCGCGCGGCCGTTCTCGACGCAAGCTCATCCACACCATCGCCGCATTCGACGGCAACGCGCATCAGTTCGGATTTCACTCCTGCGACGAGTGCTTCGATGACAGCTGCCGCGACATCTGTTCAGTCAGGAGCGACTGTTCGCACGATAAAAAGCCGCTGGCTGCTTGCTGGCGTGGCAGCCGTTATCCTAATCGGGCTTATCGCTGCGGGCGCGTATTTTTATACTCATGGCAAGCCGATGCTGACGGAAAAAGATTCCATCGTGCTGGCTGATTTCGTCAACACAACCGGCGATCCTGTCTTCGACGGCTCTTTACGCGAAGCACTTGCTGCAAAGCTTGCCGAGTCGCCTTATTTGAATATCGTCTCGAACTCCGCGATTCAGCAAACGCTTCGCCTGATGGAACAGCCGGCGAATGCGCGCGTCACGCCCGAACTCGCCCATCAGGTTTGCCAGCGCGACGGAGGCAGGGCCGTTCTCGAGGGCACAATTGCCGGCATCGGCACTCAGTATGCCCTTACGCTCAGTGCCATCAATTGCGAAACAGGGGCATCGCTTGTGCGCGTCGAAGCGGACGCGAACGGCAAAGACGCCGTCCTCTCCGCATTGGGGAAATTGGCGGCTGAGATGCGTGGGTCGCTCGGCGAATCGCTTGCATCGATTCAGAAATTTAATGTGCCTGTCGAAATGGCGACGACAAATTCGCTCGATGCGTTGAAATCGTACTCTCTCGCCGTTCAAGATATGAAGATGGGAAATTTTCCTCCGTGCGTGCCGCTGCTCGATCATGCCGTTGCGCTGGATCCGAACTTCGCCATGGCATACGCGACGCTTGGCACGGTGTACTCAGACATGGGGGAAAATGATCTCTCCGTCGAGAATCTGAAGAAGGCTTTTGCGTTGCGTGATCGTGCCAGTGAGCCGGAAAAGCTCTATCTCGATTCGCACTACTACGAGTTCGTAACGGGCGACTTGACCAAGGCGCAACAAACCTATGAGCTTTGGCAACAAACGTACCCGCGCGATATCGTGCCCAGAATTAATCTGGGCAATCTGTATTCGCAGTTGGGGCAATTCGACAAAGCTGCGCAAGAATCTCTTGGCGCCCTGCGCATTGACCCGAGTAATGCCATCGCCGCCGGTCTACTCGCAGGTGTTTACGAGAACCAGGATCGGTTTGACGAGGCCAAGGCCATTTTCCAAAAAGGCATCTCTCAGTCACCATCTGCCTCCGGTTTTCACCAAGGGCTGTGGACCATTGCTTTTATTCAGGGTGACGCCGCGGAGATGCAGCAGCAAATGCAATGGCTGAAATCGAACGGCGCCAGCGCGGCTGCCGCTTCGAGTCAAGCATCGGCCGATGTAGTGCTTGGCGAAATCGCAAAGGCAAAATCAGTCTTCGAGGAATTCGTTACACAGGCGATTCAACAACATCTGAACGATCAGGCAGCGTCCGCGATGGCCGGAATTGCGGGCATGGAAGCGTTGTATGGCTACTCGCAGCAAGACCGCACAGACGCCGAAAAGGCAATTTCGCTGGACCCGGGCAATCCGCCGACGGGCGCCGTCTCTGTCCTTGCCGTTGCGGGAGACTCGTCGCGGGCCGAAAAAATTGTAGATCAAATGGCAAAGAAATATCCACAAGACACGCTGCTCAACGCAATTGGTTTTCCGATCATTCGCGCGCTCGTGGCGCTTAGCCGCGGCAAATCGCAAGAAGCTTTGACCATACTTAAAACGGCTCAGCAATATCGGCTCGCCCCAGGACAAGATTACAGTTACGTTCTCGGTCTGGCCGAGCTACAGGCCAAGGACGGGAAAAGCGCGGCGGGTGAATTTCAATTCATCCTCGGCCACCAAGGCGAATTTGCTCTTGATCCCGTGTATCCGCTTGCGCACCTCGGACTGGCTCGAGCGCGTGTACTGACAGGCGATCCATCTGACGCGCGGACGGCATATCAGGATTTCTTTGCAGCGTGGAAGAATGCTGACGCGGATATTCCAGTGCTAAAACAAGCGCGCGCCGAGTACGCGAAACTCCAGTAGCCTCCCTCATCGTACCGACGCTGCATTTTTTTTCGTTCCTTTCGGGACGTTGATAAGGGGCTAATCCGCGTTTTTATGGACGTACACAAAATCGTAGCCTGTGTTCCAAGTCTTGCCACCGTCCGTGGAGAATTGTTGGAATTGGCGGACCTTCCCTTGCTCAAGTTTGAAAAAAGTGAGGTTTTGTAGGAGCTTTCCGCCATTCGGCGCCGGGAGTTCGGCGTGATATCGCATTTCGCCATCCTCGAGATGTCCCGTGTAAAGAGTCGTGGACCCGTTATCTGCGACCCAGAACTGCTGCCAATACTTATTGGCGGGATCATATTTATTGAAGCTTTTGCCAGACCGGCCAAGTGTGGATGTCCAATTTTCAAAGACTACGCAGTCTTTCAGAATTAGTTGTACGCTACTGTCACCCACTTTTTGACTGCCGCTGAATACGTTCCATTCCCCCACCCAAAAATCCAGTTGACGAAACTCAGGATTGTTCTTCGCATCGCGGCATGGCTCCACGATAAACTTCGCGCGTTCGGCCAAAGGCGCGAAACGCGAATCGCCGCGCAGGCTCGCAAGGTCGTTGTCACCGGCCATCTGGACTGCTACCGGCCACCGTTGATCCACCAACTCGGTAAGGAGGCGAATCGAATCATCTGTGCGGCCGAGTCTGGCGTAGGCGCATGCCAAATTGTATTTTCCGCCTCCAGGCGTGAAGCCTTCCTTGAGGGGCCGTTTCAAAAGCGCTGGCAGCCAAATCATACTTCTTGCTTGCTTGATAGGAGAGTCCGAGGCGTTCCCAGGAGTTGGCGTCGTGAGGATTGGTTTTTGTGATCTCCTCGTAAAGCTGGATCGACTTCGGTAATCACCTTTTGAAAAGGCTTCTTGAGCCTGCTTCAAATCCGGCTGCTGGGCAAGGACCGGCACAACGCTCAGCAGCACAAGAGCCAGAAAAAACGAGCGTCTGAACATCTGAACCCTCCTTAAGTTGCGGCGTACGATAGCACGTAACGATGTGGGTGGTTTGAGAAGTGATGCTTCGTCGGCGATTGCTGACTGTCGGCTGGAATCCGTACCGCAACGGAGGAGGGCGGGCATGCGTCCAAGAATTTAGCAGGCGCATCTAATTTAAGCAGTGGAAATTTAGGCTACTCAGGGGTAATACTTTAATCGGAGGCGCGAATGAAATCGGGCTTTCGGCAGTCAGTCAGCCGCGGATTGCGTTTTCGTTGCCCGAAATGCGGCCAAGGCCACGTGTTTTTCAGTTTTTTCAAGATGCGCGATGAGTGCGCTGTGTGCGGGCTCTCATTTTATCCGGAATCGGGCTATTACGCGGGGGCCATGTATCTGGATTACATCCTCTCCGCCGGAGTTGTCCTCGCGATTTTCGTTCCCACGTTGTTTATGCCCGAATTTACGCACCTTTCTTACATGACGAAAAATCTTCTGTGGATCGCGTTCGGGGCGGTGCTGTGTCTTGCGATGGCGCGTCCGTCGTACAGCCTGTGGCTTGCGGTAGATTACTGGATCTCGCCGTGGAATTCAGAGCCACCGAAAAAGGACAATGACACACTCGAGCTGCCGCTTGTGAGCCTGGTTATCCGCACGGACAGTGACGAGCCGCACCAAGGCACAAGAAACCGCGGGGAGAATTAGGAGTAGCTTGCCGGTTTTTTCGTTGTAGTGAAATTATTCCGTGGGGAATTTCACGGTTGTTTAGCCGGCGGTTCTGGAATTTTCTTTGTGCCGCGCAATTCCGCGTCCGTATATTTGATGTCGCTCTTCGCGAACGCGAAAAACCCCCACGAGCCGTACTTCTTCTGTAGTTGCGGCAACACGGTGTCCACAAGCGCATCGCCTGATTTGCCGTCCGCTTGCGCTTTCTGAATAAAAGCGCGCAGGTCCACCAGGTAGCCCCGAAAATCGCGGACATCCTGGGCGTGGCCCACTTCGTTTCCGTGCCCGGGGACGAATGTAGCCGTTGGATAATCGGCCAGCAAGGTATCGAGCGTGGATATCCATGGCTTGGTGGATGCGTCAATTAAATTCGGAAGCGTGTGATCCCAAAATAAATCGCCGCAGAAGACGACGTTCGCGGCGGAATCATAGAAGATCGAATCTCCTCCCGTATGGCCCGGCAGCGAGCGCACGACCAACGCGCGCCGGTCCAGATAGAGAGTGACCCCGCTCTTATAAGTGACCGAGGGCAATCCGAGCGATTCCACTTCCTCTTTTTGCTGCGCGGTGATTTTTGGGCCGAAGAACTTCGCGTTCTCGGTGCGTTCCCATGCGCGCACATTTTCCTGGGCCAGAATCGTAGCGCCAGCGTTGGCGAAGATGCTGTTGCCCGCGACGTGATCGAGATGGTAGTGCGTGTCGACGACGAAGCGGATCGGCAGGCTCGTTTTCTTGCGGATTTCATCGAGGAGCGTTTGCGCGGCAGCGGCATTTTCGAATGTGTCGACCACGGCCACGCCGTCGGAGCCAATCACGAAGCCGGCGTTCGCACCAGAACGTGCAGTCTTGGCGGCAGGATTGTCGATCGCAGCCCACGCGCCGTTGCCGAGGTCGTGAAGCGTGAAGGGAACGGGCGCTTGCGCGGCCGCGGCGCAAACAAGAACGCAAATCGAAGCCGCGGCCATCAGAAATTTTAATCGCATGGTCATCACCTCAGAAGATTGTGCGCCCTTTGCGCGCGTTAAAGATTTTTTAGAAAAAACTCCGTGATGCGCTCGAAGAGCTGGATGCGCGCCGGGTGGTCCGAAATCGGGTGGCCGCGGCCGGGAAAGACCATAAGCGCGGCCGGATATTTGCCGGCGGCAATGAAGCCGTTCAGCATTTCGGCGGTATTGGCGAAGTGAACGTTGTCGTCGCCCGTGCCGTGGACTTCCATTAACTGGGTTTGCAAATGGGACGCGTAAGTGACCGGAGACGAATTTTTGTAGCCTTCGGGGTTCTCCTGCGGCGTGCCCATGTAGCGCTCGGTGTAAATCGTGTCGTAGAGCTTCCAGTCGGTGACAGGTGCAACGGAGACGGCGGCTTTGAAAACGCCGGGCACGTTCAGAATGGAATAGAGCGTCATGTAACCGCCGTAGCTCCAACCCCAAATGCCGATACGCGAAGGATCGACAAACGATTGCGATTTGAGCCAGCGCACGCCCGCGAGCTGATCCTGCAATTCGATCTTGCCGAAATTATGGTAGAGGGGCGTTTCAAAAAGATGGCCGCGGCCGTACGAGCCGCGATTATCGACCGTGAAAATAATGTAGCCCTTCTCAGCCATCAGCTCGTGCCAGAGAAAATCCACTCCGCCCCAGGCATTGCGCACTTCCTGTGCGTGCGGGCCGCCGTAGACGTTGATGAGCACGGGATATTTTTTTGACGCGTCGAAATTGCGCGGAAGAATCATTTTTGCGTAAAGCGTTACACCGTCATCGGCCTGAATTTTTGGAAACTTCACGGGCGAGAGATGGTATTCCGCGAGTTCGGGAAGATTATTTCCCTGAAGGACGGTGACGCGGGCACCGTCGATCCGATACAGATCCTCCGTCGGGGGCACCTTGGCCGTGGAAAATGTATCTTCAAAATAACGCGCTCCCGGTGCGAGCTTGACGTTGTGCGTGCCGTCGGATTTTGTGATGCGCGTAAGAGACTTGTCCGCGAGCGCCAGACGATAGAACTGCAAATCTCTTGTGTCGCCTTTATTCGAAGGAAAGTAGACATAGCCGTTAGCTTCATCGACCGCGATGCCGTTCTCGCCTCCCGGACCGAAGCCGGAAATATCCGAGATTTGCCAATCGCCGCTGGTGAGTTGCTCGAGTTCCTTGCCTTCGATGCTGTAAAGATAGAGATGACGATAGCCGGTACGCTCGCTGGACCACAGGAATTTCGAGCCGTCGGAGAAGAAATAAAGGTCTTCACTCAGGTTGATCCAATACTTGTCCGTTTCGGTGAGGATTATTTTCGACGTGCCGCTCGAGGCGTCCGCGAACATCAAATCGAGACGATTCTGCGCCCTGTTCAGGCGTTGAATGGCGAGCTGCTGTGAATTCGGCAGCCATTTCACGCGCGGGAGATAAACGTTCGTGTTCGAGCCGGTGTCCATCCAAGTGGTTTCGCCGCCGTTCACGGAAATCACGCCGACGCGCAAAATCGGATTCGGGCTGCCCGCCTGCGGGTAGCGTGTGGTCAGGGTTTGGCCCGTCATAGAAGCCATATCGATAATTGGGTACGGCGTCACGGGGCTTTCGTCGAATTGCAAATACGCGATGCGCTTCGAATCGGGCGACCACCAATATGCCGTGCCGAGGTCGAGCTCCTCGGGGTAAACCCAGTCCACTTGGCCTTTGCGCAGGGCTTCACTTCCGCCTGTCGTGACGGCGTGCGATGCGCCGGTCGCGACGTTCACAGCCCACACGTTGTAGTCGCGTACGTAGCTGATCCACTGGCCGTCAGGAGAGAATTTCGGATCGCCGATTTCCTGTTCACCGCTGACGAGCTTCTTGCTAGCGCTCGTTTCCGCATTGAACAGCACTAGACTCCCTCCGCCGACGAAGAGCAGCGATTTGCCATCCGGCGCCCACAAATAGCGCGCCGCAGTGGCGCGGCCGAAGCCCGTGCGCTGCGCGACCTGCTTTTTCGGCGGCGGCATCAGGGAGGCGAGCTTTTCGGCGGCCACGAGGACGCGGCTCCGGCCAGTCTCTGCATCGACGACCACGAGGTCTCTGCCGTCGTGCGCGGCGCGAAAATAGCTGAGGCGTTTGCCGTCGGGCGCCCATTCGACGCCGCGCAGCGTTTCGCCATTTAGGCTTGGCTCGCCATAGATACGCTCGACCGTGAGATCTTTTTCGCCAGAGTTCGTGGCCGATTGGGCCCGCGCAACGGGAATCGTGATAAAGGCCGCACAAGCGAGCCAGCCGGCGAGGAAAATTTGTACGGCGCGCGCGTTACGAAATGAATGCATGGATGCCTCCCAATGAAAGCCCGTTATTCTATCGCGCGCACCAGGATTAACGAAATGGGATTTCAGCGCGAACAAACGTCCCCTTGCCCAGGGGTCTGTGGTATTTCGCGGGGTCAAGACAGCGGTCCGTAGTAGCGGGGGACGGCGCAGGCGCGACAGGGGGTGCTGCTATTGACGCGCACTTCGCGGTTAAAGTTGATGCCCTCGCCACATTTTTCGCAGACAATGCGGGGTGTTGGAGGACCGCACCAATACGAATGGCCGGTAGCTAAGTTACGATCACGGCTGACCGGCTTCGACGATGAACGATAAATGCGCCAATCGTGACGGCGACGCCGAGTGC
>JBOGNJ010000198.1:0-1475 GCA_050746905.1 Candidatus Acidiferrales bacterium | reverse complement strand
GCGGGGCGCGGCGGTACCACGGCGGGGACGGCGAGGGAGCGCGCGCCGTTCTTGCCTACCGTGCGGACAGCGAAGAAATGATTGTCCGGCGAGACGCCGTCGAGCACGCGCGTCATTGTTGTTTCAGCGCCGGGCGCGCCATTTGCATTCGAAGCCGGCGGCGCGTTCGTCGCCGCATTTGTCGTCGCCTTGGGATTCGTCTCTTTGGCGGCGCGACGTTGCCCGCGGCTGCTTCCCGGCACGGTCGCGTCGTTATACCCGGGATTGTTCGGCACAGTGGAAGCCACCTCTTGCGCGGCATCCTCGGGAACAAAATCGTAAACTGACCAGCGCGGCTCCGTCGTCTCGCGCCACAGAATTTCGTAGCCGGCGCGCTGCGGATCCACGGGCGCGGACCATTTCATCTCCGCATTTCCCATCGCCGTGCCGAACTGGTGAGTCATGGTCGCTTGCGCTGGCGGCGCGGGCGCCATCGCGAGTTCGCGCAGCACTTCCGCGTTGTCGAGCGCAACGTTCCCCATGAATTTGAAGTCTAGAAACTTGGCGAAGTCGCCGTACTCGCGTCCGTTTTCCGTGCGCGGCGTTTGATGCTGGTGGTCGTAATTTTCCTGCGGCTCGCTGAAGCGCACAGCCGGCAATCCCGCCATCACAAACGGGATGTGATCGCCGCCGCGTCCCAGACGATCGAGGCGAAAAATCAGGCGAATGCTGTCGCGGCCGTCGATTTCCTCGATGGCGCGCGCCAGTTCCCGCGAAGGCGAATCGACGCCATCAGGCCCGCCACCAGAAAAAACGCGCACGCGATGCGGACCGCCGGGAGCAGGGTCCGCGCCGACGATATCGTTGTTCTCATAGCCGCCGATCGTGTAGCCATTCGCCTGCAAATATTTGAGCAGTTGCTGCGCGCCGAGCAGGCCTTCTTCTTCACCAGAGAGCGCTGCGAAAAGCAGCGTCGCGCGATACTTGCCGCCCGAAAGCAGCCGCGCTCCCTCTATCGCCACCGCAACACCGGAAGAATCGTCATCCGCGCCCGGCGCGTCCGCATTTGGGTCATTCGTCTGCGAAGGCCGCGAATCGAAATCCCCGCCAACGAGAAAAACAGTTTTCGCGAGCGCCGGATCGCTGCCCGGCAAAATGGCGTACACATTTTCGAGGTGAAGTTTTTCGTTGCTGCGCGGCACGCTCGTCTCGAATTTGTCGACGATCACTTGCAGCCGCCCGCCGGAATCTTTTGCGATAGCCCGGAAGCGGGGGACGATGCGATCGCGTCCACAGCCGATGCCGCGTTTCGGGTCGGTCCAGGACGAATATGAGTCGCGCGTGCCGCACGCGACTTGCTCATCGATGATGGCGCGCATTTCATTTTCGTCTACCGACGAGCGCGCGATTCGGCCCTCGGGCCGCGGCAGCAATTTCGGCGACGGTGCGCCGCTGGGAGGTTCGGCGGGATCCTGCGCGTGCAGCGTTGCCGCCAT
>JBOGNJ010000197.1:0-40351 GCA_050746905.1 Candidatus Acidiferrales bacterium | reverse complement strand
CGCAGAGATTTTTGACTTCCGTATCGCGGGCTCGATAGAATCCCTGCGCCATAGCTTTAATCAGATAATTCCCTAGAGGGAGTCCAACGATGAAAAAGCTTCCGGGCCTGAGTGTCGCAACAGTTCTCCTGGGCATCTTTGTGAGTATTTTTCCGGTTTTAACTTGCGCGCCGTCAGCAACGGCACAAACGCGCCGCAACCAGCAGAGCGAGCAGAACGAATCGAAGAATGAGAAAAATGAGGCGAAGCCGGAGGCTAAAAAAGAGTCCCCTGCGGAGCAGCCAAAGGAAACGTCCTCCGTCACCGACCACACAATTCGCATGGGCGGAGAAACAATTCCCTACAAAGCGACTGCCGGAACGATCCTTTTGAAAAACGATAACGGCGAGTCCACGGGCCTGATGTTTTATGTTGCTTATACTCGGAGCGATGTGAAGGACATGACGCGCCGTCCCGTCGCATTCTTCTACAATGGCGGACCCGGCTCCTCGACCATCTGGCTGCACATGGGCGCGTACGGCCCGAAGCGTGTGGTCACGTCAGATGCGACCTCAACGCCGCCGGCGCCTTACAAGCTTGTCGATAATCAGGATTCCCTGCTCGACGTGACCGATGAAGTGTTCATTGACGCGATGGGTACCGGATTCAGCCACGCCGTCGGCAAGGCGCACAATAAGGACTTCTGGGGCGTCGATCAGGACATGCGCTCCTTCGGCCAGTTCATCAACAACTATGTGACCGAAAACAATCGCTGGAACTCGCCGAAGTTTTTGATTGGCGAAAGCTACGGAACATTTCGCTCCGCCGTTGTGGGAAATTACCTGCAGTCGCACTACGGAATGGATTTGAACGGTATCGTGCTGATGTCTTCCGTTCTTGATTTGGGCACAATTTCGTTTTATCCCGGCGAGGACCTGGCCTACGTGCTCTACGTTCCGAGCTATGCAGCGACCGCTTGCTATCACAAAATACTGCAGGGCTGCCCCGCGAATCTCGACAGCATCATCGAGCAGTCGCGGCAGTTCGCGTCGACGGAATATGCCGACGCTCTCCTGAAGGGCGACAAAATCAGCGATAGCGAAAAAGAAATCGTGGCCAAAAAGCTCGCGCAGTTCACGGGCCTTAGTGAAGATTACATAATGAAAGCCGATCTGCGCGTTAACCTGCCGCAATTCATGGCAGAGTTGCAGCGCAGCCGTGGCCTGACGACTGGACGATTGGATTCGCGCTTTTCCGGGCCCGCGGATGATCCGCTCGCCGAATATGCCTCATACGATCCACAGTCCACTGCGTTGAGCGGAGCCTATACGGCGGCGTTCAATGACTACATCCGTCAAGATTTGAATTTTGGCAAAGATATGACCTATCTCGTCTCGGCAAATTTCGCCGGCGCGAGTTGGGATTGGAAACACGGCGGCCGTGGCTTTGGATTTCCAGGTGCGCCTAACGTCGAACCCGATCTAGTTCAAGCAATGGTTTCGAATCCACACTTGCACGTCGAAGTGGAAAACGGATATTACGACCTGGCGACTCCGTTTTACGAAACCGAATACACGATGGATCATTTGGACTTGCCGGCAAGTCTTCGCAGCCACATTACGCTCAAATACTACGACGCGGGCCACATGATGTATGTTTATGATGCTGCCCACGCCAAGCTCAAGGCAAATGTCGCCGCGTTCATCGAAAATGCGTTGAAGCAATAAGACACTATTTCCGCTGCCGGCGTTCCAACTTGCCATGGACCGCCGGCAGCGCTGCTTTCCTTCCATAGTTTCTCCCTTTCTCCACGCTCTTCGTAAAATAGGCTTGTGTTTACCTGATGAGGAAAGATATAGCATGGGTAAATGAACATCTATCTTTACAGTCGCCGCGCACGGTGGTGTTTTCTTATCCTGATCATATCGGCGGCCGCCGGTTTTTCTTATGCCGCGGCCAAAGTGTGGGTGGCGGCGCGGTGGAACGCGTCGGCTGATCCGCAAAAATGGTTCGCGGCGGCGCAACTCGAACCGGGCAACGCGCAATACTGGGAGCAACTGGGCCGTTATAGGCAGAGGGATCTTGCCCAGAGGGATCTGTCGAAAGCCGCGGCGTATCTACGGCGCGCTACGGAGATCGGTCCGCGGTCCGCGCGCCTCTGGTTGGAACTTGCAGCTCTCGATGAAGAGCGAGGCGATTTCCCCGAAGCCGGACGGGCGTACAAAATTGCGCAGTCCGACTTTCCTGTTTCGCCGGATGTCGCGTGGCGATATGGCAGCTTTCTGCTGCGCCATGGAGATTTGTTTGCGGCATTCACGAAGCTGAAGCGTGCACTCGACAACGATCCGTCGCTCGAAGAGAGTGCGCTGGCGGAATGCTGGAAGGCCGCGCCGGACTCTGGCTTGATCGCCGATCAAGTGCTGCCGCGAAAGGATGCCTACTACGTCCGCGCGATCCACTATTTCCTTTTGCAGAAACAGACCAACGCCGCTCTGGTGATGTGGAGGCGACGGCGGGAGTTAAATCCGCGCGCCGCGAGAATCGATCCTACGGACCCTGCCATCGATCTGGTCAACGAGCTGATCGCAGAGGGAGGAATCAGCGAAGCGCATAAAGTTTGGAACGAAGCCATGCAACGAAGCAACGGGCCCGTCGAAGGAAACGACGACACCTCAGTGGTGTTCAACGGCGGATTCGAGCACGATTTCTTGAACGGCGGATTCGACTGGCGCGCATTGCCCGTCGGCGGCGCGTCATACGATTTCGATGGCAGCGTCGCGCATTCGGGACGAAGGTCGTTGCGAATCACGTTTGACGGCACGGCCAATATTAATTTCCAACACATTTTTCAGTATGTGCCCGTCGCATCGCACCAGCGATATCGATTTCTCGCCTACCTGCAGACAGAAGGAATTTCCGCCAGCAGCGGAATCCAATTCGATATTTTCGACCCGCGCGATCCGCAAGAACTTCAGGTCATGACTCCAGTTCTGTCAGGCACGAATCCGTGGAAGCCTATGCGAATTGATTTCGAGAGCGGCGCGGACACACAAGTGCTGGAGATTTTGCTTCGGCGTGCCTCAGGGACGGAATTTGACAATCATCTGCGTGGAATTGTGTGGATCGACGATGTATCACTCGTTTCCGTAACGGAAAGCGCGGTGCGCGCGGCACGATGAACCGGGAACAGTCTGGAACGATGACCGTGATTCGCATTGGAATCTGCGGCTTGCTGGCAGTCGCGGTGCTTACGGACGGAGGCGTGCCGGCGTGGAGCACCGCAGTCCTTGAAATTGGCGCAGCGGTGTTGTTTCTACTCTGGGGCGTCAACGCGTTACGCCGGCAGCTCGTGGACGTTCGCCGCAACTGGCTTTACTTCCCAGTCCTCGCCCTGCTCGCATTCTGCCTTGCGCAGAATGTATTCGGCATTTCCGTGTATCCCTATGTCACCGAAGTCGAGTCTCTGAAATGGATCGCATACCTCGCGCTCGCTTTTCTGGCCGTTGAGACGTTTCGCACGCCAGCGCAGTTGAGGGCTTTTGCTATTTTCCTTCTGAGCTTCGGATTCCTGGTGGCGCTCTTCGGCATCGCGGAGCACTACACGTTCAACGGAAACTTGTATTGGTTCGTGCCGTTGCCGCAGTCATCCGAACCATTCGGCCCATTCGTGGACCGCGATCATTTCGCCGGCTTCGTCGAGCTCACCGCTCCTTTTGGACTCGCGATGCTGCTCGACAGGACATGGCGCGGCGAGAAAGCAACGCTCGTGGCCTTATTCATCGCGGTGCCGATTGCGGCGCTGATTTTATGCGGTTCCCGCGGCGGCATTGTTGCATTTGCGTTCGCCGCCCTGTTTCTGATTTTTGTTCTGCGACCGTACGACATCGGAGTTCGGCAACTTTTGGCATTCGCCTCCGTGGTGATTTTGTGCGCCGCGTTCGTACTTTGGTTCGGCGCAAGGGCAACAACGCAGCGATTCGGAACACTGACAGCCGGCGCCATATCGCGCGACCAGCGCGTCTCAATGGCTCGCGACACCACGAGAATTTTCAGGGACCATCTCTGGGTGGGAACTGGCTTGGGAACCTTGGAGACCGTTTTCCCGCGGTATCAAACCGACTACAACGGGCGCATCGTCGATCACGCGCATGACGATTACCTTGAATTGCTGGCTGAGACGGGCGTAATCGGCGGCCTTCTCGGACTGGCGTTTATCGCGTTGCTTTTCCGTCAAGGAATTGCAAATCTGAATTCGCGTGAGCGCGAATTTGAACGTACCTTCCACGCGGGAGCTTTGGCCGCGTGCGCTGCGTTGCTCGTGCATAGTTTCGTTGACTTCAATCTTCATATTCCCTCGAACGCGCTGCTTTTTCTTCTTCTGGCCACACTCGCGTCAGCGGACAGAAGATTGCGTCATCCTGGGGGCGTGAAGCCAGTGGACGAAGTTCGGCAGGCGAAAGCGAGGGGCTAAAATAGAAGGAGGCGGGCTACCCGGCGCCGGCCGCCCGGTAACGCACAGGAGCGTTGACACTGCGGTAGAAACTACGGACGCAATCAACAACAATTTCAACTTGCTCCCGCGTTGTTTCCACGCTCATGGGGAGCGAAATCACTTCCCTGCAAATTCTTTCCGTCTCGGCAAGTCCGGGGTTTTGCAGACCAAGGTTTTCATGTTTCCACATCGGCTTGGGCCAGTGCACCAGCGTCTCCACACCATGCTTCATCAAGTGTTCCCGCAAACCGTCCCGCGCTTCCGTGCGAATCACGTAATTCTGAAACACGTCGAAGCGGCCAGATCCATCGAATTGCGGAAGGCGTAATTCTGGAATTTCCTGCAAGCCTTCGTGATAGAGAGCGGCAATCGCGCGACGGTGCTCGATCCATTTTGGAAGATGGCCGAGCTTGACGTTCAAGACCGCCGCTTGAACGTTGTCAAGCAAAGCAGTTTGTCCGTGATAATGGTATTCGCCCGTTTCGCGATCCTCTCCGTTATAACGCAGGCGCCTGACCATCTGCGCGACATTTGCATCATTCGTCGTGACCGCGCCGCCGTCTCCGAATCCGCCGAGAATTTTGAAAGGGTAGAAACTGAAGCAGCCCGTCAGACCGAGCGAACCGGCCTTGTGGCCGTGGAGTTCCGCGCCCAGCGCCTGCGCGGAATCTTCGATAACAACTAGATTATGTTTCTCAGCAATTGCAACGATTCGGTCCATTTGGCAAACGCGCCCGTTGAGAGACACGGGAACGACGGCTTTCGTCTGCGCCGTGATTGCGGCTTCAAAAGCATCCGCGTCCATGTTGTAGTCGCTGCCAACTTCCACCAACACCGAATGCGCGCCCACATTCACAATGGCGGAAACGGTGGCGACAAACGTGTGCGCAACAGTGATAACTTCGTCGCCCGGGCCAATCCCTGCCGCAAGCAACGAAAATTGCAAAGCGTGATAGCCGCTGTTCAACCCAACTGCGTATTTCACGCCAACGAACGCCGCCAGTCGCGTTTCAAAATCGCGTAGCTGCCGGCGGTCAATCAAGTCGCCGCCCGACAGGCAATCGAGAATTGCCGCATCGATTTTTGGTTTTAACCGGCGATAATGTTCGCGCGGATCAACGAATGGCACACGATATGTCATTTTAATTTCCTGGCCGGCCGCCGCGACCTTTGCCGCGACGATCTGTGAAGTGTTGCGTGGGGACTTCAACTCAAGAATTTGTATTGCGGACCCCACAATGCCTTCGGCAAATAACGAATAGGACTTTGTGAGGAATTCCCGGCTTCCCACTGCCGTAAATGCCGGCGGAAGCGCCATGCGTCTAAAGCGAACGTGGCAATCAGAGAATTCGGCAAGCAGCTCGGCGACCGCGCTCCCCAATCCTCCGATAATGCTGTGCTCTTCAATAGTGATAATCGCGCGCGTTTCTCGCGCGGCCTGGTATACCGCTTCCGCGTCCAGCGGCTTAATCGTGTGCATGCTCAGCACACGCGCCGCGATTCCCTCTCGCGCCAATTGCGCTGCCGCTTGCACGGTTGCGCAAAGCATTGTACCTGTGGCGATCAGCGTGACGTCGCCGCCGTCTGTAACTTGAATCGCCTCGCCAATCTGGAAATTCACGCTCTCTGGATGCACCATCGGCTCGCCCGATCTTCCCAATCGCAAGTACGCGGGACCCGGCCAAGCCGCCAACGCTCCGGTCGCCATCTCCGCTTCGATGGGATCCCCGGGCGCGATAACGGTCATTTCCGGCAGCGCTCGCATCACCGCGATATCCTCCGTCGCATGATGACTCGCGCCCAGTGCCCCATAGGCAAGCCCACCTCCAACGCTCACGATTTTCACATTTGCATGGTGATAACAGACATCGTTGCGAATTTGCTCCAAACAACGAAGCGTCGGAAAGTTCGCTATTGAATATGTGAAGACTACTTTCCCGCACAGAGCCATTCCTGCCGCGACTCCCGTCATGTTCTGTTCCGCGACTCCGACGTTTACAAATTGGCCGGGGAACTTTGCCGCGAATGGCCCGACAACACCGAATCCCAGGTCGCCGGTAACCAGACAGACGCGATCGTCCTCCGCGGCCAACGCCATAAGGCTGCGAATAAACGCGGATCTCACAAAACGCCGCTCAATTCAGCAAGGGCCGCGCACAATTCGTCGTCGTTCGGCGAACGGTAATGCCACAGCAACTGATCCTCCATGAAACTCACTCCCTTGCCTTTCACGGTATGCGCAATGATGCAACTGGGGCGTTCGCGCTCGAAAGGTGCCTGCCATAGCACGGATTCAATCTCTTCCAAATTGTGCCCGTCAATTTCTCGAACGGCCCACCGGCACGCTTTCCACTTATCCGCAAATGGATGCAGATCCAAAATCTCGCCGACATTTCCGAGACTCTGAATTCCGTTGTAGTCCACAATGGCAACCATGTTTTCAAGTTGCTGATGCCCCGCGAAAAGAACCGCTTCCCACACGGAGCCCTCGTCGCACTCGCCGTCACTGAGCAGCGTGAATACGCGAATCGGCCAGCCTTCGCGCTTGCCCACCAGCGCCATTCCACAGCCGATCGAAAGCCCATGCCCAAGGGACCCGGTCGACACTTCCACGCCGGGAACCGAATGCATCGCATGGCCGCCAAGCGCGGAACCGTCTTGGTAAAAAGTCTCCAGCCAGCTCTTCGGGAAAAAACCCTCTTCCGCCAGCACTGCATAGAGTGCCGCGCAGGCATGTCCCTTGCTCAGAATGAAGCGGTCGCGCCCCGGCCATGCGGGCCGCAGCACATCAACGCGGAGAATCCGCCCATACAGAACGGCCAGCAAGTCAATCATCGAGAAGCACGAGCCTATATGCGAGCTCCTCGCACGATGAATCATGCGGGCCGTCGCAATTCGAATCGTCCGAGCGAAGGCAGCCAGGTCGCGATTGCCCGGTGCTGCTTCCGCGACGCTCGCGGCCAGAGTTAGATGCTCACTCGGTTGCATCGCTGCTCGCGCTCCGGAAGACGACGGTCACAGTCTCGGCTAGAATCCGCATATCCTCGAAAAACGAATGATTGTGCGCGTATTTCAGCCCCAACCGGATTTTCTCTGGGCGAATCTTTTCCCAATAGGCCTGGTGCGCATCCGCGCTGCCCTTCAAAATCTCGCCTTCGTTGCGAAATCGCAGCGACGCCCAATCCGTGATTCCCGGTAACACGGACAACAGTTGCCGTTCCTCCGCCGAATAACGCTCCACTTCCGGAAGAATTTCCGGCCGCGGCCCCACGATGCTCATTTCTCCTCTCGCTACATTCAGCAGTTGAGGAAGCTCGTCGAACTTATATTTTCTGAGAAACTTGCCGGCGCGCGTGACTCGCGGGTCATCGTCGGCGGTGGATGGCCCTCCCAAGTTTTCCGCATCCACAACCATCGTGCGGAATTTCAAGATTGGAAACGGATTCCCCCAGCGCCCCGCGCGCCGACTGCGATAAATTGCCGGTCCCCGCGAGTCCAATTTGATAAGTAGGCCAATTACAATCAGCAACGGCCAAAGAACAGTCAATGCTGCAATCGACGTGACGACGTCAAACGTTCGCTTGATCATCAGAGCCTCCCAAGGCAACTCCGATCAAATCTCCACCGCAATGATTTTCGACTCAGATTTGCTGCAACAATTTAAGCTGGCCTAAATTTAGCCCTCCACAATGTCTTCGACATGAACTGGCGGTTGCATACGAGCTTCGCCACGGCGCAGAGCGAGCCGAACCCGTACGCGAAATGGCGAATTCCAAAAACAAGAGGCAACAAGCAGGCATACCGGAAGTCGCGCTTGCGCCAAGCGATGTGAATTGATGAGGCAAGGTTGGCGGCAACGTAGATTCCCATCATCGCCGCTGGTAACCGGCGCAACGGCCCCAGCCAAGCTCCGAGTACCACGGAAAACACGATCGCGGCCACGAACGCGCCGGGTATCAAATGCCGCGGGCGCACCGGCAGCACGTCGCTATACGCAAACGGCAAGATCGCCCACTGGCCGTCGTAAAAATTGTGCCGCCCAAATGATTTCAGGTCCGGCGAAGCGTAGTAGCAGCACCGAATTGCCGGATCGAGAAGTATTCGCCCTCCGGCCTTTCGCAATCGCTGATTGAACTCCATGTCCTGGGTTCGCACCAGGCTCTCATTGAACAATCCGATCCTCTCGAACACAGCTCTGCGGTAACAGCCCCCAAAAACTGTGTCCGTGGCGGCCACGCGTGCGGTTCCCACGCGAAAATCGGAATTCCCTGCTCCGAATGGGTGGCTCATGCTCGCGGCAATGGTTTTCGCCACCAACCCGTCATGTGCCGGAAGCGTTTCCATCGCGCCGCCTATATTGTCCGCTTCATACTTGCGAAGACCTTCCACGCACAATCGCAAATAGTCCTGGGCTATGCGCGCGTGTGCGTCGATGCGGAAAATGATTTCGCCGCTCGCGTGTCTGATTCCCAGATTCAAGGCTGCGGGCGTTATCAACCGGGAATTCCGGAGCGCTTTCGCTTCCGGACGCTTCCGGACGAAGTCGCAAATAATTTTCCAGGTCCCGTCATCGCTCATGCCGTCCACGACAAGGATTTCCAGTCTGTCTTTCGGATAGTCGTTCGCGCCGATCGATTCGAGGCAGCTCGAGATAAATCGAGCTTCGTTTCGGCATGGCACAATGACGCTCACGCGCGACAGCAAATTTGAATTCTCACAAAGTTTTCGGGTCATCCGGTGACGGTGTGCCTACTGAGTCGCCATTGCGGCTTCCGGGGCGGGCCTGCGGGACCATGACTTCAACTGCTCGAGCCAAATGCAAGTGCCAACAAGCTTGAACCACTCATTTTCCGTCAAACTATTGCTGTTCCGTTTTTCAAATCCTTCAAACTGGGCGAGCAAGCCATCCATTTCAAAGAATTCCGCCAACGGACATTTGCGCGACGACAGTAACTCCTTGATTTGCGGCGCCAAATCCGTCCTGAACCATTGGCGTGCCGGCGTTTCGAATCCGCGTTTTTTCCTCTGCCAGCAAATTTTCGAGGGCAACGCGTCGTCCATCGCGCGGCGTAAGGAGTACTTTGTGAATCCATTTCTCAATTTCGTGTATGCGGACGTCGCCAACACCGCCTCGGCGAGTCTGTGATCGAGAAACGGCAACCGCGCTTCCGTGCCCGCCGCCATCGAGTTGCGATCCTCCCAATGCAGCAAGCATGGCAGACTGAATTCGCTCATGTCCTTCCAAAGCCGTTGATTCAAGCCTTCGCCGCCGACTTGAACCTTGTCCATGACTCTGCTTTGTAACTCCGGCGCACTGTGCTGCCATATCCCCATCATCCGGTTCCTCAGAAAGGGAGTTGCATATCGCCGCCCATGCGCGTAATTCCATCTGTTCGCGCCATTCTTGCGAAAGTAACTTCCGGCCGAAGCAGAAAACCGCAACCAACGCCCGCGCGCGAGCAAATTCCTCAGCCAGAAAAAATAAAATTTGTCGTAGCCGGCAAACAGCTCATCACCACCCTGTCCATTAAGAAGAACAACCGTTCCATCCTCACGCGCCGCTTCGAACACGCGCCAGGATGCAAAGGTCGATGCGCCGCCTGTTGGACCGTCTTGCGAATAAACAAAGTCTTGCAATCGTTCCCACAAATCGTGAGCGCGAAATGTCGAATGGATATGGCGCACGCCAGTTCGGCCAACGACTTCCGCGGCCGCACTGAATTCGTCCTCGGCGTATCCTGGAAACGTCATGGTGTAGGCCGGAAATGATGCGGGATCGGGCATCTGCTCCGCCGCAAGAGAACAAATCGTCGTCGAATCGAGCCCGCCAGACAGGCAAATTCCCGCTTGCACATCGCTTCGCAGCCGCAACCGGATCGAATCGCGAAGGAGAAACGGTAGTTCTTCGCCAAAAGCTCTGTCGCGAGAAGTATCCAGATCATCCGCAATTTCGGGCGTCCAATAGCGATACGGCCCGCGCGTACCCCCGTGAACTGCGTCCACCTCCATCCAGTGTGCTGCCGGAAGCTGCTTTACTCGCTCATAAAATGAGCGCTCGTCATGATCCTGAAGCGAAAGCAATAAGAAATCCGCGAGTGCCGACTGGTCGATCTCGCGCTCGAATTCGTTGTCCTCCAGGAATTGTTTCAGCTCCGACGCAAAAACAAATCGCCCGTTACAATGCGTGTAATAGAGGGGCTTCTCGCCAAACCGGTCGCGCGCCAGGAGCACACGTTTCCGCGCTCCGTCCCAAATCGCCAGCGCAAACATTCCGTTGAACCGGCCAAGACACTCGGTGCCCCACTTTTCGTACGCCGCCAGCAAAACCTCCGTGTCAGTCTCAGTCGTAAAACAATGCTCCGCTGCTAATTCGTCCCGCAATTCGCGATAATTGTAAATTTCCCCGTTCCAGATGATCCACAAATCCGTGCCGCGCAAATTCATTGGCTGGCGGCCCGCCTCCGAGAGATCCACGATGCTCAGGCGACGGCTCCCGAGCCCAATTCGATATTCACTCGCGTGTTGCCGCTCTTCCCATCGCCTCCAATATCGGTGACGGTCCGCGCACTCCTCGAAAGGCGCAAGGCACACAAAACCCCAATCGTCAGGACCCCGATGGCTCACACGATGCGTTCCGAACCACAGCAGGTCTGGATCTACGCCAGGCTCTGAAATCATACCGAAGATTCCGCACATCAGTTTTTCATGCTCCCACTCTCTCCAGAACGCCCGTCTTGTCTTGACTTTCCCTGGCTGCCCACTTCAAGCAGCGTTTCGCCGCATCGCTAACCTGCCCCGGCGATATTTGCCGGATACAGTCGCACGGCGTCCATCGCCCCCGAAAACACGGATGGCAGGCCGTCGCCGGACACAACGCGATTCCGCTGTTGCTTCGGGGTGCTCGCCTTGCCGCCGAAGTCGGGCCAAATATGCTCACTGTTCGCGTCTTCACCGCCGCAGCCATGTGCATCAGCCCTGTGTCCCCAGAAATGAAAATGTCACATCGGCTGAGCATCGCAAGCGTTTCTCGTATGCTCCACCGGCCTGTGCCTTCGAGCCAAGGAACGCCCGCGACACCGCCGAGAACCTCGCCCGCAGTTTCCCGCTCAGCCGCATTTCCAAAACTCACAATTCCGAGCCCCGGACATTCCTCGCGAAAATTTTGAATGACCCGGCTGAAACTTTCAGCCGGCCAGCGCTTTGACGGCACCGCAGACGAGCACTGAATTCCAATGAGTGGCCACACGTCCGTAAGTCCCGCGCGTGCCACTTCTGATCCCGCCCACGAAATCTCGTCGGCCATCAATCGAATCGCCGGCGGCTCGAGCGGCGTATCAGATCCGAGCACCGCCGCAATCTTGTCCGCAGTTTCGAGATAAGGTTCGGTCCAGCTCGTTTCCGCGTAAAAGGTCAGAAAATGGCCGTATGGAGAGGACGCTTCTCCAACCGCGTAACGCGCGCCAGTCACATATCGCAATAAAACGAGCTTGGCTGCCGACATTTCAGGAGCACACACGATCAAATCCGATTTTCCGGCGAGCTTCGTCCAAAGATTCAACAATCCGGCCGGGTCACGGCGCAACTCACCAACCAAAATCGGGATCAGTTGCAGGTTTTCTTCTCGAACCAGCTCATAATGCTGCGGCGAAGCGAACAAAACGCGGACCGGCCACTTGCCCGCTGCCCAATTGCAGACAGCCTTCAGAAGCGGCAAGCTCTGCACAACGTCGCCGAGCCCCTGGCAGTCAACAAACAACACGCCGCGCCGTGGACAAATCGTTCTCATACGTGATCGTCTGCAGCAGCGAGAGTTTCGGCGCGCGCTATTCCCGTACGAGAAACCGAAATCAACGTGTTTCTTATGCCCATCAGAATGTACGCCGCAGCGACCACGCCGTATCCAAGAAGAAGCGTATAAACAAGTCCTAGAATTCCTTCATCCGCCGAAAACCCGCCGAACAAGACAAAGAAAACATATCCAACGTGCCAGTAGAGCGACCCGCCTTGGTTCGCTGCCGCGCGGCGAAACCAGCCGAGAAATAATCCCGCTGCAAACAAATATTCCACCAGACTGACAATTCCGTTGTCCGCCATCATCGAGCCCACAAGCGTCGGCGCGGGCGTCTCCATGGGATACGAATGAAAATCCGAATACATCATGAAGCCGAGGCCACGAAACGGATGATTCGGTTTATCGCGGTAAATGAAGCGCGGCACCCAACTAGTCAGCGCGTACACGCCGACTTTCGAACCTTCAAATAAGTACCGGTTGTCCGGCAGCGCATTCACGAACTGGCAATATCCGCGATAGAGACTGTCATCGCCCCAGCGCGTCGCGGCAGTCGCTGTCGCCATCTGTACCAAATTGCTGACCGACGCGTGTTCCCCGGGCCGGTGCAGAACTCTCGGCAGAAACCACGTCTTGGCGCCCATTCCCAGAAACGCGATCGCCAGCGCCAGTGCAACCGTTCGAAAATTCAACAGGGATTTCAAAAATGCGTGGTTGTACACCAACAGAACTATTCCGGCCCACAGAATCGGCTCCTCCAGTCCGCCTTTGTTCGTTCGCAGAAAAAATGCCACGAACATCATCGCCGCGAGCACCGCGAAGAATCTGCCCGCGTCGCGTCTCAAACTCGGCAGCGTTAACGCCATGCCAAAAACGGCGATGTCGGCTCCGCGGTACCAAAAACCGCCAAACGGAAGCGTCTCACTCCTGAACGCGTTCAGGTTTGAATAGAAGTTCGTCGCGTTCAACGCTCCGACAAGGTACAACGCGATGCCCGCCAGCATTAACCCGACAAGCGTGATCGCGATTCCAATTTCGCGAAGATTTCGCAGATCCGGCGAGTCGAGTTTGCGGGCCACGGGCCGCGGCGCGAAGTTGACAACACACAGAGCCGCAATTAACACCAACAGCCCGAAAACATGCAGAGCTGTCGGATATATACGGAAATCCATTTCGCCATAGCCCAAGGGCAGCGCGCCCGGCGAGAATACACAATGAAAAATCAGTTCGACATTGTCGGTCAGCACCGCCATGCCTAGGTACGCCATGCAGAAGCCCTCTGCCGACGCAATCCCCCACCTCCGAATGATGAACGCCATCAATCCAAGGTTAAGAACCGCCAGCGTCAGAAATTCAAACCATTCCATCGTAGGCTTCAATCACACTTGAATCAGACGGGTAACACTTCCATCAACTGCGATGACTTTCGAGAGGAAATTTCCGAGACGATTGCTCTCGCCACTTTCTCGACGTTTGATTCTTCGCAAATCTGCGGCCGTCGAATCGGGTCGCCCCACTCGACTTCATGGGCCGTCGCCAAAAGTGACCATACCAATCGAAGCATCTGGCTATGGTCCGACTGAAAGCCTCTCAGCGCCTCACGCAAAATCCCCGGCAACTCCGCCACGCTGTTGCAGCGATAAACCAAATCACCGAATCCGTAACACAACGGCCCAAACGCAATCACCGGCTTTTCGTATAGAATTCCTTCCCACGCGCTGCTTCCCGTGATTGTCAGCACCGCCTCCGACCGCCGGATCACCTCATGACTGTCCACCGCGGGGGAGAGTAACTGAACATTTTGGATTTTTTCTATGTCCCGGTAGTATCCGAGCTTTCTTTCTCCTTTCATTCCGGGATGCTCCTTCACAACCACGCGATACCCGGCGGGCACGCTCTTACTGATGTTTTCGATCAGCGCCACCTGATTCGTGAAAAAAGGCGCGCGGACATCCGTGGTAAATTCGGGCTGCACGTGCAGCGGAAAATAAACTGTCGACCCCTCGGCGATTTCGTGTTCGAAAATTGACGTTTCGCTCACCGCGTGCCGCACGATCCGCATCGTGTCTTCCCAGATCGGCCGCCATGGCGACGTTCCGTGATAAGACCCCACTTCGTACTGCCCATTCTCGATAAACGTTCGCAGTCGAAATGGTACGCGCGCGACACGCCTTCCCAATATCCTGATGTTTGGCGCCAGCGGCGACCGCTGCGCCCAGGAAAGAAATGGCGGCTTAGCTTTCGTTTTACGGAAGTCGTTCACAAACTCTTCCGCAATCTGTCCCTGCTCGGAAGACAAACCATCTTCGCTGGCGGCTTCGAAAGCACGCTCCATCGGCTCCCACACTCCGTCCGGCGCGCTAAGGAAAAACAATCTGTTCGCAACGGGCGTCGAATAGGGAGCCAGATATTGAATATCCATTCGTCGCGCAACCGAACACGCGATCCATTCCGTGGCGCATGCAATCTCGCCCAGGATTGCGTTCGGCCGTGTTTTCGCCAGTAAGTCGTCCCAAAAACGGCTGATCGCGGCCAGAACCCGCAGCGCCCGCTCGAGCGGATATTCGCGAATAATCCGGTCCGCCTGAATCATCGTGTTCACGCTGATCGAACCGTCCGCAAGTTCCATCCCTTGTAAAGTCGCCAGGCATTCGTCGACATCCGAGGCAGGAACGTTTACCTTCAAACACTCCGCCAGATTAAACACGCCATCGAACACCTCCGCCTTTTCGAGCATTCTCGTCGCGGGAGAAGTAAAAGCCACTGCGCTCACTTCGCATTCGTGCCGGATACGCAGCGCGCGCGCAATTTGCGGAAAAAAGTAGCGATATTCCCCTTTGCAAATCAGCAGGATTTTCATTTCAGGACGGATTATCCGGGTCGTGTATCGCTCCATGTCGTGATAGCCCGGAAAGACCAAAACTCACAATATCGCGCGCCGCACCACTCTCAGCTCGCTCCACGTGACGTAACGAGTCGCCAGCAAGCAAAACAGAAACACGCACGTCCCGCATCCAATTTTGAGAACTGCCGCAGCGATGCCGCTTGCGTCACCGCGCCACAAAATCGCAAACGCATAGACGGCGACGAAGGTCGCTCCCGTTTGCAACAGCCACACCGGTTCAAACGTGTCCCGAAACAGCTTCCAGTGCATGCCGACCAGGGTGAATGCGCCCGCGGCGGTGACAATCAGTTGGCTGATTGCCGCGCCCTTGATACCCAGTCGAGGCAGCAACACAGTGTCCATCGCGATGATCGCAATTCCGCTGAGCAGCCAAAAGATCGTCGAAGACCACACGCGCATCCTGACGTTGAGAACCACAACGTACAGCAGCACCATCGCCATGAAAATTCCCTGCACGCCCAGTATCGCCAGCGTCGCGCCGCCCGATCCAAAATCTCGCGGTGCCACCAGCCGCAGCGTTTCATGCGGAAACGCCGCCAAAATCGCCGCGGCGCCCACGGCAAACCCAAGCACAAATTTCTGCACGCCCGCGAATCGCCGCCGAAAAGATTCGCTGTGCCGCATGTCATAAAGCGCCGACAGCTCTGGAAACAGCACGTCGTTGATCGGCCCGGTCAGGAAAAACACCAGCGCCGACACGGCGAAACACGCGCTGTAGATTCCCACTTGCTTCAATCCCAAGTAGTAGCTCACCAGATATTTGTCCGCACCCAGGGATACTGTGGACGCCAGGACTCCGGGTAACAGCGGCAATCCGTAAAGTGCATATTTCGAAAGGATTTTGCGGTTGAAGTTCGTGACGCGGAAACCGTGATGAATCGCCAGATACAAAATTCCGCCGGCAACGCTGCAAACGCCGACCGCAAGATAGGTCGCGCCCGCCGCCGTCACGCTCCTGAGCCAAACCGCGATACCAATTACGGCCAGCGTCTCCGGAGCGAGTCGCGCAAGACACAAATAAGCCCAATCCCGATTCATCCGACGGGCACGCAGCAGATTTTTCAATTCTTCAAAGAGCGAATCGAAGACAAGCGCAGCAGCCAACAGCAGCACAATGCTCCGCGCATGGCTCGATTTGAAAATAATGGCGCTCATTTGGCCGGAAACGCATACAAATAGAACCGCCAACAGAACCGAAGCGCCTCCCACCATCGCCAGCACGGTTGTGAAGGCTTGATTCACTTCGTTGCCCTCCCGCTCGCCGCTCAAGAAGCGCATCAATGAAGACCCGCAATTCAACGTTGAGATCGTCGTCGCTGAACTCAGCGTCACCAGGAACAGCGACCACACTCCGAAGCCCTCGGCGCCCAGCGCGCGCGTCAAAATCACCAGCCACAAGTATGTGCGCGCCTTCTGAAACGGGATCGGCACATTCGAAAACACAATATCGCGGACAAATTTCCCGTCCGCAAACTCGCGTTTCCTTTCTTCAACGCGTTCTGAGCCGACAGCCTGTTCAACGCCAGGAACGAACGCGATTGTCGAATCCCCACCCATGTCCACCGTGGATATTTCCGAGTTCAAGCCGTTGCCCGCTCGTAGTAGTTGGCGCCCTGCGCTGCGTTCGTGCGGCTCCATAATTCGAGCGCCGCGAGTCGCGAAATAAATTTGTAGTCAACGCCGCTCGTGTCCCGCGCGAACGCTCGGACCTGCGTAAACAAATAGGACTCATCCACATAATCAAACAGTCCGGGCACGTTCCCGGCCACACTCGGCGCTTTCAGCAATTCGCGAAAGTACGCTCCCAAGGTTCCACGCAAGAGAACTTGCTCCAGTGACTTTGAGGTAGCACCACTTTTGCGATTCGTCTCCGTTCGTGCGTCCTCGACGCGCACTAATTTCCGCCGCCTGAATTGCTCACGGATAATGTGTTTGGGCTCACGACAAATCGCCCGCGCGGAATCAGGAAGGCTCGCAAAAAAATTGACCACGCGCGAATCGAGAAACGGCATTGCAGCCTCGCCTCGCGCCAATCGGAACGCGTGAAACACCAGCCGCGTGTCGAGATGCAGCATTACCATGTCCATGCTCATTTCGATCATGTCGCGGTAGAAGGTTTCCCCGCGCATTTCGGCAGCAAGCGGCTTGATGAAATTCGACGAGTACCAATCGGCCACGCGCTCAAATCCTTCCGCCGTGAACGCGGGACAATACGCCTTGGATCTACCCGGCATTTCTCCATACCCGAACACACGCCCCTCATAAAAACGTTGGTCGCTCGCGAGACCATCCAGCAAACTTTCGGCCATCGCGCCCATGCGCGTCCCCGAAAGTGTCGTGACAGCGCGAACGAGCGATCTTCCAACGGCTCCACGTTGAGACGGAACAAGCTTCCGCAACAGTGGCAGCGCGCGGTGAAACGCCGGAGAATAAAACAGCCGCCGGGCTCGATAACCCATCGACGGCAATGTGTAGTTATTATCGGCGAGCGTATCAGCCATTTGCCCTGAGAACGCGCTGTATCCCTCGCCCAATCGTTCTTGCAAGCGTCGCCCAAATCGGAGAAACAGAGGCAGCGTCAACCGCGTCCCGCCCGTCCACGATTCCGTGCACAGAGACCATTCTTCCGGTAGATCCTCGTCGAACGGGTCCAGCGTAATTTCTTCGTGGCTCATCGCTAGAATTCGCGCCAACTTCTTTGCCTTATGAATTTCCTCTTCGCCCTCCGAATATCCTGCCACTGTGCCGGTAATCGCAACCGTTTTGCGCTCAGCACATCCCGCTAATATGTTCGCGAGCAGCGCCGAGTCCACGCCGCCCGAAAGCATCAGCCCAGCTCGCGTCGTCAAGCGCGTTTCAACTGCGCGCTCCAACGCTGGATAGATCTCGCCAATCGCTTTCGCTCCTGAAGAAAAGCTCCAGCTACGCGACGGCCGCCAGTATCGTGAACTTGCGGTCTTCAATTCATGTCCGTCCGTCTGGACCTGCAAAAATCGCGCGCGTCCAATCGTTCTGATTCCCTCCCACAATGTAAACGGCGCAGGAACGAATCCCTCTTGGCCCAAAAAGAACGTAACCGCGCGCGCATCGAACTCCACCGTGTCATCGAGCAGAAATGTAGCGTGCGAAGCAAATCTCAGCACCCCATTTTCTTGACGAATAAACACATCGTCACAACCGTACTTGTCCACCGCCAAGAACACGCTTTGCCTTCGCGCGTCCCGCAGAAGCACCGAGAAATTCCCTTCGAGCAACGCAAACGCTTGCGTGCCGTGCTTTTTATAAAGCTGACAGACGTAGTTGGGAATCTCCGAGCGGCTTACCTGGCCTACTTCCGTGTCCTTTCCAAAATCACAGTCGCCGGCAACGAAAGGGTGCCCCCAGACAAACGCCGCAAGTCCATCCGCCCGTTCATCCAGCGCGTGCCGGCAACACAAGCCATGATTCTCTCGCGCATGGACGCGCAATAACACGTTTCGCTGCTCGCTGTTCCAAATCAAATCGTCGTGCGCCTCTGTTTCCGGCGCCACTGTCCCGCGTCGCGACGCGCGCGTGCCAATCGATCCCCAAAACGCCGGAAACCGGCCGTTGCTTTCTGGCAAAGCTTCAGACAAGGTGTCCCTTTTTTGCGTGCGTCTCATGTGTTCGCGCGTCCAACCGTTCCCATTGCTCCCTCTGCGACTGCGAATTGGACGGAAACGAAATCACGGAATTTTCAAACGCCGCCCAGGTCAAATGCCGGCTCTTCGGCACGGAACATCGCAGACACCTGCCCAATATTTTTTCCAGTTCGAACGGCAAAATCGCGTCAACTGGAGCGGGTCGCAGCACTTCGATGTCGCTTCTCTCAATCCTCGTGCCAATTGCGAGGTCGCGGCTGGCTCGCAGGCACCGTCTCTGCAGGATCACGGTATCTTGCTCGTTTTTTGCAACGAACTTAACCGCCGAGCCCAGCGCGCGCTCCAGCTCCCGCGTCCGCGCCACCATCTCCTTCCAACTCTCGGGCGTCATGGAAAAAGGATGATCGGGCCCTTCTCTCCTTGTATCGTCCGTGAAATGCTTCTCAATAATCCTTCCGCCCAGCGCAACTGCGCCAAGCACCGTCGCGTGCCCCGGAGTGTGGTCGGAAAGGCCCACCACCACATCCGGAAACATCGCCTGATACATCCGCAGCACGTTGAGGTTGATATGATCGAAGTTTTCCAAGCTTCCCGTGTAGTTAGTATTGCATTGCAAAAGTGCCAGCTGCGGATTGATGGGTTGCAGCGCTTCCATCGCGCGCTTCACGTCGCTCATGTCCGCAGCACCGCTCGACAAAATTACCGGCTTCTTCTTGCTCGCCACGTGTTCGAGCATTTCCAGCCATGTAATATCCCCCGACCCGATCTTGAAGACGCGGACATACGGATGCAGCATGTTGACTGCCTCGAAATCATACGGAGTCGAAAAAAAGTCGATCCCTTCCTCGTCACAGCACGCCTTCAAGTCCGCCGTCCATTCCCACGGCAGCGAAGCATCCTCGTAGATCTCGCAAACGGGTTTGCGCCATGCCGCTTGGTGCGAGAATTTGCCGCCGAGCGCGCGAAACCCGTAATCACTGACAATTTTTGGCGCGCGGAAGTGCTGGAATTTCGCGCTGTCCGCGCCTGCTTGTTTTGCCAGCCGGATCAATTTCAGCGCGCGTTCTAGAGAACCATCGTGATTCGCGGAAATATCCGCGATGAAATAGGTGGGGTAACCATCGCCCACGTGCCGCTTACCGATTTGAAAGCTGCGCATAAATTTTCACCTCCCTGACCGCCGTGCGGAAGAGCAATTGGTCGTACGCCGTTAGAAGCTTCCCAAAATTCGATTCCCAGTTTGCGCGTGTGCGAACAGTCGCTGCGTTCGCTGCACTCATGGTGGCGCGACCCTCGTCGTCATCCAACGCTTCGCGAACTCTCGCCACCAACGCGTCTACATTTCGCGCCGGATAAAGCCATCCATTTTCTCGATGGACCACCCACTCCCTGTTTCCGTATCCATCGGTCACAATGGCCGGCAAACCGCACGCCATCGCTTGCAGCAAACTGATCGAGCTCCCGTCGCACGGCGCGGCGCTCACGTACAAATCCGCTTCCGCAAAATAATCGGCCAGCATTTCCTCTTGCACTTGGCCTGCTGCGTGAATCTTTTCCTTCAGCTCATTTGTTTCAATGAAGGCTTCCACTTGCGCCCGCAAACTTCCATCGCCCAGCATCAGCACGCGCACATCGGAACGATTCGCAAGCACGCGGTTCATGGCTTCGAGAAAAATCATCGTTCCATAGCTCTCTTCGAATGACCGCGTGCTGATAACGATCCGGCATCCCTCCCAATTCATTTTCTTGCGCAAGCCCAGCTCAGGAGCCTTCGGTCGAAACACGCCGCAATCGATTCCGTACGGGAACGTGACGATGCGCTCGTCCGGCAGCGCTCCCAGCGACGAAATACGCCGTCGAACAGCGCTGCAATCCCCCAACGCCACGTCTGCCCGCCGCAAAGTGAATTTTGTTATCCACCGCATCCATGCCGATTTTTCCGGCGCGGCCAGCACATCCGATCCCCAGGACATAATCAGCAACGGATGAAACCCAGTGAGCGCCGCAAAGAATCCTCCCGTTTGCACCGGCCCTGCGTGGACAATCGCGGGTTGCACTTCGCGGATCACACGTCGAAAACGCACGGCCGCGCGAATCCAACTTGAAGTTCCGGGAGAAATTGGCTTTCTGCTCAGCGGCTGGAGCGCATGGACCCCGGCGGGCAAGGGCCTGCTTTCGCGGCGAATTGCGTCCGTCGCGCACGGTAGATGCCATACCTCGTGCGGCGACTCCGCCAACCGTTCGAGAAACCTTCGGTCATGCGTCGCATAGCCGCCCGAAACGTAGAGAATTCGCGCCATTGCTACCGTGCGCTCAGCGTCTTAATGTCCTGCGACCCACATTCCTTCAACGCGTTCAGATAATCGGCGTAATCAATGCCCAGCGACCGTTTGAACGATTGCAGCCCTTCTTCCACCGAAGGCATTTCCCTGCCCAGAAACCGTGTAATTTTGTCCACCGCAAGCGTCGTGTTCCTCGGGCGCTGCGCCTCGAATCCGAAATTCTGTATCGATGTAGGCCGGACCAACTCGGCGTCGAGCCCAACAATTTCCGCAATCAACAGCGCGAATTCGTACTTCGAGCATTCATTTCTCGCCGCCGCATGAAACACGCCTCTCGCTCCGCGCGCGATCAACTCCAAAATGATCCTTCCCAAATGACTTGCGACCAGCGGATTGAATCTCACGTCGGCAAACGCCGGCAGCCGCTCCCGTCGCGCGAGTTTTTCGAGCATCCATTCGCCAAGACTCAACTTCTGCTTGCAATTTCGCCCGTGGAAATTCGTTCGTAGAATCAGCGCATCTGGAACACAATCCATCACTGCTTCCTCAGCAGCTAGTTTCGTTCGTGCATATTCATTCACGGGCGCGGGCCGATCGTCTTCCCCGTAATGCCCGCGTCGCCCATCAAATACGGAATCAGTGGAGATAAATACGAATTGAGCGCCATGTTGCGCGCACCATTGCGCCAAGGTTCGCGTGGCTTCCGCGTTGATGGCGCGTGCACCTCCTGGTTCGCGTTCGCATCGCTCCACGTCCGTCATCGCGGCGCAATGCACAATCACGTCGGGACGCCGCTCGCACAAAAGTCGCATCGTGATTTCCGCGTTCGTCAGCTCCACGCGATCCATCGCACAGCCAGGGGGCATTTCCGCGAGCGATCGCGCCCAGCCAATCACTTCGTAGGACTCCGCCGCCGGCCGGATCAAATTCGACCCGAGCAATCCCGTCGCGCCCGTTATCAAGAGCTTTGCCATATCTGTGAAATCGTAAAAAGGTGCAAGGAGAATGGGTGGAAGAAATTACCTAGAGAGCCGTGTAGCCGCCATCCACAAGCAGATTCTGTCCTGTTATATACGCTGACGCATCCGAAGCAAGAAACACGGCCGCGCCTTTTATGTCATTCGCCCCGGCCATCCGCCCAAGCGGCGTGCGATAAACATATTTCTCCACAAACTTCTCCGGCATCGCCGGCGAATAGAGGCCGCCAGGGCTCAAACAATTGACTCGTATCCCCAGCGGCCCAAAATACACAGCCAAATAACGCGTCAACTGAATCATTCCCGCCTTCGCGAATCCGTAGCTCGGCGGATTCGTCATTTCATCGTGGCCCGCGTAAATCCTGAAATCGGGGCTCACGACGCCGTAGATTGATCCCATGTTGACAATACTGCCGCTGCCGTTCCGGCACATTACGTCGCCAAAAATCCTGCATGCCCGATAAAGCACCGTGGAATTGCACTCCATCGCCCGCGCCCAATCGCCAGCCGAATGCTTCTCGAAAGGCTCAGCCGTCACGGCAACCGCATTGTTAACGAGCACGTCGAGCTTTCCCCATCGCGATTCGATTTGCGACGCAAGGCACTCCACCGACTCCTCTTCCGTCAAGTCCAGCGCCAAGCCCTCAGCGTCAAAGCCATCGCGTCGCAGCCGCGCGGCAAATTCCTCGCACCGAGCGGCACCGCGCGAGGCAACGATCACCGTCGCCCTCGCTTCCGCAAGAGCCGTCGAGATCTGCCGCCCATATCTTCCCGCCCCTCCCGTCACCAGCGCCACGCGTCCTTGCAACGAGAAAAGCTCACGAATATGGATATTCTCCGAAACGCCTGGAACGCTTTGCGTGCTCATTCGCTGAATTGCCGGTGCAAATGGGAATTGAGCCGCGGAAGCTCTGGATTCGCGTCGAGGAACGCGATGACTTCTTCAAGTCCCATATCATTGCGCCCGCCGAAGTGGACGAAGATTTCCTTCTGCAACGTGACATCCTCGGGATAGTCAACCGTCAAGAAATAATCGGGTCTCGATAGACGGGATGGCGCGGCCAGCTTGACGCACCTGAACCGCTTTGCCTGTTGGCGTCCGAAGGTCATGAAACCCTCGCGGTCATCGAGGGATTCGAGTTCGCGGTCGCAAATCTCCAGCAGCGAACGACTCGCAATCTCCGCTCCCATCCCATAGGGATAGCCATTCCGGTGAACATTATGAACAATCGCCGGCTCAGTACGGTCCTTGCGAAACGCGTGAATCATTTCGTCGATCCCCTCGGGGTCCGTCAGCGGATTGTCTCCCGTCACGCGAACCAGCGCGTCCAGACCGCGTATCCGCGCAACGCCGAGCAAACGCGTCGCCAAATCCTTTTCCGGGCCGCGCCACACCGGAATTCCCCACTCGCGGCACGCGTCTTCGATTTCCTGATCTTGCGGCTGGTTCGAAGTCGCCACCACCAAATCGTCAGCGCTCCTGCACAGCCGCATCCGTTCGCATAACCGCCATAACAACGGCTTCCCTTCCACGTCGATCATCGCTTTTCGCGGCAAGCGAATTGAGCCCAGCCGCGCCTGCACCACAATTCCGATTCTTTGCGCGCTACGCACAAACCATCCGGCACAGCGCTTCTTTCTGCTCCATCACCTTCTGAATCGCATCCGCAATGTCATTCATGTCGTCGTACGTCGCGGGAAAGCGCACCACTCCCGTGAGCATCAGTTCCTTTTCGTGCAAACGCTCCGCCGTCGGGCACAGCCCCGCTGCATAGCTTGCGTTTCCCGTATAATGTTCAAAAGCGAAATGCCGTCGTTCCTGGTAAAGCGGAGAGAAATACAGCGGCCTCACATAACCCGCGCCGAACGGAATGCCTTCCGCGTTCATGGCTTTTACGAAAACGTCGCGCGGCAAGCCAATCACCTCCTCGTCATATTTCAACGGATACACGTAGTACACATGCGTCCCTCGAGGCGGCACGGCGGGAGTTTCCAATCCTTTCACGCCTGAAAGCTTCTCCGACAAGTAATTCGCCAAATCAATTCGGTGCTGGTTGAGTTGCTCCAGCCTTCCAAATTGCACGATTCCCAGCGCCGCTTCCATCTCCGTCATGCGGTAATTCCATCCCAGCATGCTGGAGGAATACGTTCTCTCTTTTTGTCCTTCGACGATCATCTCGCCATGATTCCGCACCATTCGCGCAATCGTGGCAATCTCTTCACTGTTCGTAATCAACATTCCGCCTTCGCCTGTCGTAATCGTCTTACTTTCTGTGAACGAGAAAATTCCGCAATCGCCGAACGTGCCCACGAGTCGGTCCTGATATCGCGCGCCCGGCGCCTGCGCGCAATCTTCGATCACGCAAAGGTTATGCCGTCGCGCCACTTCAAGAATCCCGCTCAAATTCGCCGGATGCCCGAAAAGGTGCACGACGATAATCGCGCGCGTCAGTGGCGTGATTGCGCGTTCGACGGCGGCGGGATCCAGTCCAAACGCATCCCCATCCACATCGGCGAACACGGGAATCGCGTTGTGCATCAACGCGCACGTCGCGGTGGACGTGAACGTGTACGGCGGCACGACCACTTCCGCTCCGGCGGGAACGCCCACCGCAACCACGGCCGCGTGTAACGCCGCCGTTGCGGAATTAAACGCCACCGCATACTTCACGCCGTGGAATTCAGCAAATTGCGCCTCGAATTCCTTGATTTTGCGCCCGCCGTTGAAATATTCCCCCGGAACCGCAATGAAAGTAGACAGCTTCCCGCTCTCCAGCACGTCGAGAACGGCTTTTTCCTCCGCACCTCCGATCACTGGGTGAGACGGAAATGGTTTCGACCGTACCGGCTTTCCGCCGAGCAATGCCGGCTCTTCGCTCCTAAAATTCCTTCCCATGTTGTCGTGAATACTTGCAGGCAGGCTTGCTTCGGCAACCGTCTTATTTCGACACAATATGTAGCGACGTCTCTACCAGCGAAATTTCCACGCGTTTTCCGCATTCCAGCGCCGACTGGCTCAGCGCGCAAATAGTTTCGAGCGCTGCGCGCCCATCTTCGCCGCTGCTCACAGGCTTTTGTCCGTTTTGCATACAATCGAGCAGGTGCGCGACGCCGTTCAACATCACTTCATGCGAGCCATTTGCATCAATCGGCGACGCAGCCGGAAACAGCTCCCGATAGCCCGAATATCTCTTGCTGTCGCGGATTTCCTCAAATTCCGCGTTGAAGCCATGCGACGTGACGCGCATTCGCCCCTTCGTCCCCAGCAAGTGAATTTCGAAAATTGTGAACGCCCGAACATCACACGCCTGAATCGCCGCCACGGTGCCGTCAGCGAATCCGAGCCAGCCATCGATATTCGGATCCGCATCATTGGACGACGCGTTCGCACTGATCCGCCCCTCCGCCCACTTCACATCTCCCAGATACAACCGTAACAAATCGAAGAGATGCGTCCCCGTATTCACCACCCCTGCGGTGTAATAGCAAGTGACTTGCTGCACGCGCCCCAACCCACCTTCGCGCAAAAAAGTCGCGATCCTCTGGTGAAACGGATCGAACCGCCGCTGATGATCGATCAGCAAAACCGTGCCGTGCTCCGCGCACAATCGGATCATTTCGTCGGCGGCGGTCAAACTCTCCGCGATCGGTTTCTCGCAGAAAATCGCCTTCACTCCGCTTTCCACCGCCGCTCGCGCAATTTCCAGATGCGTCGCGCTCAACGTGCATATCGACACAATGTCCAACTTTTCCGTCGCAAGCATTTTCCTGAAATCGGAATATTTCCCTGGCACGCCGAATTTCTCGCCGTACCGCTCCAGTTTTTCCTCGTCCAAGTCGCACAGCGCGGCCAGCTCAACCACCTTCGTTCGCGCATAAGCTCCCGCGTGCGTGCTGACGTATCCTCTTCGTGCGTCATCATCGAATCCGCAGCCGATTCGCCCGCAACCGACGATCCCTGCGCGGTGGGTCACTTCGCCGCCTGCTCGTTTATCAGCGTTTCGTCGCGCAATTTCTCGTACTCGGACCGCAGCATGCTCATGCGAATCGCGTCGTAATATCTAAAATTCCTGTATTGCTCCTGCCGCAATACGCCCTCGTGGACGAATCCGGCCTTTTCGTACGCGCGAACTCCGCCGATGTTTTCGCTGTTCACGCCTAACCACACTTTGTTCAAGTTCAACTTCTCGAAGCCATAATTCAGCATCAGCTTCGCGCATTCGGTTCCCATGCCCCGATTCCACGCCTTCTTGTCGCCCAGAAAAATCCGGAATTCTCCGCTCCGCATCACCCACTGAATGCGGTAGAGTCCCGTGGTCCCGACGAACGCGTCCGTTTTCGCGTCACACACGGCAAACGTCACTTCATCCGCACTCCGCCTGTCGCGCTCCCATTGCGCGGTCAGCAATTCTGCATTCGCGGGCCACAAGCCCATGAACAGCAGCCGCGTCACTTCGTTGTCGTTCAACCATTCCGCCATCGCCGCCACGTCCGCGCGTTCGTAACTCCTCAGATAAACTTGCGCCCCCGTTAAAAAGGGCGCTTTCATCGGGTCGCCACCATCACTGCCGCACCGTTTTGCGAAATGGGTAAATTCCACTCCATCGACTTTCTCGCATCGTCCGCAAGTGCCAGCGATTGCGCCGCCGCTCTTCCATCCACCAGCGGCTTCGCGCCACCGTTGATGCAATCGCAAAAATGCCGCATCTCAATCTTATAAATTTCATCGATGGCGCAATAAACGCCTTCCTCTTGCCAGGCGCGCGTTTCACCATCGAAATGCCGCAACGTTCGCGCAAAGAAATCCGCCTGAATTTGCCCGCGCGTCCCGATGATTTCGCAATAACGTTCCGCGGGCCATTGCACGGAGTCGAGATGAATCGACACTGTCTTATTCGCATACGAAAGCAATATTTCCACCACGTCCTCCACATCGATTTCGAGGTCGCTGTGCTTTCCTCCCGCACAATAAATCGTCTCCGGCTGCCCGAACATCCACAGTGCAAGATCCAACTCATGAATCGCGTCCAAAATCACTCCGCCGCCCAGATTCTTTCGCGCGCCGTATCCCGCGCGGTAGTCTTCCCAGGGATGCCGCGATGGAAGGTGCGAGCCAAAGTGAAATCGCGCGCTCACGACGCGGCCGATACGCCCTTCCGGCCGCCAATCCCGCATAGTTTTCATCAGCGGGTCGAATCGGAAATTGTAACCAACCAGAAGCGCTCGATTCTTCCTTTCCACCTTCTCAAGAAATCGATTCACTCCCTCCATCGAATGCGAAATCGGTTTCTCGATGAACAGATGGCAGGCGCGATCGAGCGCCTCCGTTGCCAATGCAAGGTGCAAACTTGTGGGCGCGCAGATCAAAACCGCGTCCGGCTGCTCGTCGTACGCGCGATCTAAAGTCCGCACCGAGCGCCCTCTTAAATCCCGTGCCAGCATCTCCGAGCGGTTCCCATCGACGTCAAAGAGCACCAAATCCTCGACGCCCAGCTCGCGCAGATTTCGCGCGTGCCGCCGCCCGATTGAACCGCATCCGATCACCAGTATTTTCATGTTTGTCACCGATTGGCGTGCCGTCACATCAGCGCGCGGCCGCGACGGCCCGCAACGAACTGCCGTTTCCCTCCGCTTCCGAATATCCGTCCAGCCGCAAGCCTGCGATGATCGATTGCATTTCGCCCCGCGTGAGCCACCGCGAATTCGTATCGCTGCTGTAGTCGAAGCCGTCCTCGCAAGGTCTTCCCGCCTTCCAATTCTTCGACTCCCACCACTGAACATTCGGCTGAATCACGTAAAAATCACGCAGCTCAACGGTATGCCGCGCGTCGTCGCGCGGAATCATCACCTCATGCAACTTCTCTCCGGGCCGGATCCCAATCACCTTAATGCAGCAAGCGGGCGCGATCGTTTCCGCCAAGTCGCAAATCCTGATGCTCGGAATCTTCGGAACAAAAATTTCGCCGCCGAGCATTTGCTCCAGACACTCCGCCACAAATCGCGCGGCCTGCCCCAGGGTGATCAAGAACCGCGTCATCCGCGGGTCGGTGATCGTCAATACGCCGCTCTTCCGCTGCTCCCAAAAAAAAGGAATCACGCTTCCGCTGCTGCCTGCCACATTTCCATACCGCACGACGCTCATTCTCGTTTTCCGCGCTCCGGAATATGCGTTTCCCGCAACGAACAGCTTGTCCGAGCATAGTTTCGACGCCCCATACAAATTAATCGGGTTGGCCGCCTTGTCTGTGCTCAAGGCGATTACCTTTTCCACGCCGCAATCGATGGCCGCGTCAATCACGTTCGCCGCCCCAATCACATTCGTCTTGATCGCCTCGAATGGGTTGTATTCCGCCGTTGGCACCTGCTTCATCGCCGCCGCGTGTACCACAACGTCCACTCCGTAAAACGCGCGATGCAACCGCTCTTTGTCGCGCACATCGCCGATGAAGTACCGTATGTTCGGCGCGTCGAATCCATCCCCACGCATCGTGTATTGCTTCATTTCGTCGCGGCTGAATATGATCAGTTTCTTCGGTTGAAATTCGGTCAGCATCAATGATGCAAATTCTCTCCCGACGCTTCCCGTCCCTCCCGTGACCAGCACGGTTTTCTCGCGCCACTCCATCATCTTCTTCGTCATGGGTCCTTTCATCGCGGCTTGGCTCATCACTGGTTCTTTCTTCAAACTTTCAAAAGCCCCGCGCTTTTGAACTCCACGGCATGGGTCCGCCCCACCAGCACCGGAGTATCCAACGGCCGTATGTCGGCAGCGTCCACGTCCACCACAATCGACCGCATGATCAGATTTATTGACAGAATCAGTCGGAAATTGCTCTTTTTGCGCATCAGAATCCCTTCCATTCCCGCAAGAGGGCCGTTGACGATTCGCATCCGCCGTCCCGCAGTCAAATAAGGATGCGGCTGGGCATGCAGTTCGGCATTCAGCCCATTTCGCAGCATTTCGATTTCCTCGGCGGGAAGCGACGCGGCGTGTTCGCCGAAACCGACCAGCCGCACCACGCCGGGCACTTCAAGAACGCGCAGTCTCTCGCGCAGCGGAAGATGCACGAAGATGTAACTCGGAAACAGCGGCAGATCGAGTCGCATCCGCCGGTCCTTCCACCGATGCACCGTGGCATATAACGGCAGGAAATGTTCCACGCCCCTGCCTGCAAACTGAGCCGCAACGCGTTTTTCGTGATTTGCGTTCGTATATGCGGCGTACCAGCACGGCTCTTGGTAGCCAACCGCCAATTCAAAATTCTGCCGTGCAGGATGAAACGGCACTGTCGCGCTCGCCATTGGTTAAGTTCCTTTTTCTTTGACTTGTCGGGACGTAGCTCCGCCCCGCGGCCCACATGCCGTTTTTAATTATTTGGAATATATCTGCAGCTTGTACTACCCAGGCCCGATCGCCTGGCCCACCCTCTTAGTGGAGATCGTTTAATCTCTTCGAGCAATCTGCTCCGGCGTATCTCGATTGCTCACGCACTCACGTGTTCGCGCGCATTTTCATTTTGCCGTCGCGCCGCATAGCGCCCGTTGTAACCATAGCCTTCGTGCCGCAAATCCAAGTCATTCAGCACAGCTCCAATCAAGTGCGCGCCCACGTCCCTCAGGTACATCTGCGCCCTTTGCACACTCTCGCGCGATGTCGCTCCGCCCCTGATCACTAGCACCGACCCCTCAACCAACGTCGTCAGAATCCGTCCGTCCGTCACGTCCAATAGCGGCGGCGAATCCACCAGAACAAAGTTGTACTCCGTCATCGCTTCTCGTACGAGCGTTTGCATGCGGTCAGACGACAATAGCTCGCTCGGATTCGGCGGCGCCGGTCCGCAAATCAGGCAGTCGAGCCCCTTCGACCCAGTCGGCTGCACTAACTCGCGCCAGTCCTCCCCACCGGCCAGGTAATTCACCAGACCTGCTCCATCTCGAACGTGAAAAAAATCATGAATGTTCGGCCGGCGCATATCGCCGTCGATAATCAGCACTCGTTTTCCCAGCTGTGCGAGCGTAATTCCCAGATTGCCGCAAATCGTCGTCTTCCCCTCGCGCGGCTCTGCGCTGATGATCGCCAGAGACCGCGGGGGACGCCCTGCCGTCGATAACAACACCGAAGTCCTCAGCCCGCAAAACGCCTCGCACACGTCCGAACGTTCCAGCGATTCCGCGTCCACGCGTATCCATCCGTTCCTGACCTTTCTTTCGAATCCTTCAAACGCCACTAACTGGCCATCGTCCCTCGCCGCGACGCAGCGCTCCGGCAGCGCTCGGCCATGACCATTTCTGCCGCGTGCAATATCGCGGCGTGAGGGAATGGCTCCCAACGCGGGCATTTGCAAAAAATCCTCGATGTCCTCCGGCGATTTCAACGTGTTGTCCACGCGTTCCTGCGCGAACGCCAGCGCCACTCCTCCGGCAAGGCCCAGCGCCAGCCCTAGGACAAGATTCAACGCTACTCGCGGTCTCACTGGACTTGTCGGCGGCACCGCCGCATCCACCACTCGTATGTTGCTCGCCTTCAACCCGGCGGAAACGCCTGCTTCCTTCAACCGCTGCAACAGCCCGTCATAGAGCTGTTTATTCGTGTCCACTTCGCGCCGCAAAATGCTGTACTGCACCGATTTTCCGGCCACGACGTTCGCTTCCCTGCGCTGCTCTTCAAACGCTTGATTCACCAGCACCTCGCGCCGCACCGCCGCGAAATACTCATCCCCGATGTGCCGCGTTGCTTCGGCGCGCTCCTGCGCGAGCAATTGCTTGGTGCGTTCAATCTGGCTTTGAACCTCTTTCATTTTCGGATAGCCGGCCTTAAACTCCGGCGCTAGTTCTGCTTGTTGACGCTCAAGGTCCGCCAGCCGGTCGGTCAGGTCTTGCGTCAGCTTGTTGTCGAAAACTCCCGGCAACGCGCCATAATCCCCACCCTCGGCAAGTTTGTAGATCGACTCTTTCTGATACCTGTCAGCCTGCGCCTGCGTCAGTTCGTCCTGAAGTTGCCGCAATCTTTCGTCCACAATGTTTTCCGTCTGCCCCTTGTCGCTTTCCAGATACAGCAGCCCGTTCCCCTGCGCGTATTGCTGCAAATCGTCTTCCGATTTTTCGAGTTTCGCCTTCAGCCCCACAAGCTGGCTCCCCATCCATGCCGAAGCCTTCTGCGTCGCCTGCCAGCGCGTCTCCAGATTTTCCTGAATATAACTTTCGGCCATCGTGTTCACGGCGTTTGCCGCTAATTGCGGATCGCGCGAATCAAAGCTCAAACGCACCAGCGCGCTTCTTTGCACCGGACTCACACTGAGACGCTCTTTGAATCGCTCTAGCACCGCCTGTTCGTGTCCGGCGTCCGTCGGAAGCTTCGCCAATTCGATTCCCGCTTCCATGTTCACACCCTGCACGCGCTGCGCTTTGCCGGAGTTGAATTCGCTAGCCTGATCCAGATGGAGCTGGCGAATCACATCTCGCGCCAAGCTGTCGCTTTGCAATATTTTGTACTGCGTCTCCAGATAATTGTCCGTGGCGTTTGTCGACTGGAAAAGTTCCTGCACGGAGACGATGTTCGGATTCGCTTGTTCGATCTCCACCAGGGCCTGGGCCTCATAAACCGGCTTTTCCTTCACCGTGGCGATCAGCACTACCGTAAACACCGCCGCAAATACCGAAGCAATCGTCCACCGCCGCTTCTCAATAATTCTCCAATACGCACGCAAATTTGCTGTCCGCGTATCTTTTTCGGACGCGTGCCGGCCTACAATCTCCACGGGAAGCTGCGGCTTCACGGGTGCCTGTTCGAGCAGCTCGATCTTCACCTCTTCCAACAGCTCATCTCCTGTAAACAATCACGCCACCCGCAATCGAAAGCGCTGCTTCGGCCCCTCGATAGAAAGCTGTCTTGCTTCCGCTGTTCGGAACAAAAACAATGTCCCTGGGCCGCAGCAGCGGGTCGAGCGCTTTGCCTGCCAGAATCTTCCCCAAATCAATCCGAATTTCGCTTCGTTCGCCCGTGATTTTGTCTGTCCGAATGATCCGCGCGTGTTTTCCGGCGGACGTGTGTGTCAGTCCCTCCGCCAGCGCCAACGCCTGCAGCACCGAAATGTTTTCATTCGTCTTGAGCACAAAGCCACCCGGTTTTTTCACTTCGCCGACCACGTAAACAATCCCCGCCCGCGGCACCTTCACCACATCTCCCGGATAGACAGTCACGTTGTAGCGCGCGTCCCCGGAACCAAGCAGGTCTTTCAGATTCACTTCCACGGACTTCGCGCCTCCGCTCGCGCGCGCCTCTTCTTGAAACGGCCCTTGCTTGGCGGATTCTCGAGGCTGGTCGGTTGCCGCAGTCGGCTGGGGGTCAGGAGAGCCTTCTGCGGCTGGGGAGGTAAAACCGCCATGGCGCATGACAATCACGCTATCGCCGGCGTCGTCCGCCAAGCCTTGGGCCATTGACAACACTTCAATTAGACTTTTCGCACTTCGCACCTGGAAGACGCCCGGTTTCCCGACTGCTCCGAACACCGAAATCGGATGGCTTTGCACTTCGCGTAAGAACACGTTTACATGCGGGTTCGTCATGTAGTTCGTGCGCAACCGCTTTTCGACCTCGTCTCCCAGCTCTCGCGTCGTGAACCCCACTGCTTCGAGTTCACCCGCAAGCGGCAGTGAAATCATTCCGTCTGACGGCACTCGTACAGTTCGGTTCAAATCAGCCGCGCCGTAAACCGAAATTTCCAGCAGGTCTTCGGCTCCGATGCGGTAATCGGTGGCCCAGGCAACCTCGCTGGGCTGCACGCGCCTTCGCGCCAAATCCTCGAGGCGCTGATTGTAATTTTGAGTCGAGTCAGTACGGAAAGACGTCTGCGGACCCGTCATTGCGGGTTGTTGTTTCGTGGCCTGCGCAAAAGTCAGTCCCACCATAACCCACAGCAGAACTGCGCAGGTCCAGACGAATCTCTTAATGAGGGGTTGGTTCATCGCCTAGTCGGTCTTGCACTACGGCCCAAGGATCCCAAGAATATCGAACTAGCGCGTTGCCCTTAATCTTCCGGACTGCCGATCCTCCCAGTGAAATCTCCCAAGGGACAGGCTGGCTCCGGCTGTTTCGTGACACTCCAACATTCTGACCTTCCTCCTCCCTAATGCGGCGATGCGCAATTGCCCACGTTGCTCGGCGAAACTGCGCAATCCGAATTAGCGTGAACCAGCGCCAGCGAGAGCCCCGCGCCTCCGGCGACTCCAGCCGCGATGATCACGTACTTCACAATGCGTCCTTTTGAATGGACGGCCACGCCACCCGGTTCGTCCGCCTCAAGCGTCGCCACCAGCGTTTTTCCTTCTGCCACTTTCACGCTCCCATTCGCCGATTCCAATTCCGCGAAACCCTTGGTGGCCGTCACGCGCAGACTATCGCCGCTCAGTGCGACCGCGTAAACGCCGCCACCTCCCTGCGGAACGACCGCAATACCGCGTGCCCTCACAACGATCGGCAGCTCCGGCCCGCTGAGATATTCCAGCCTCCCGTTATCCAACGGCACCGTAATTTCGCTTTGCGCGCCCACAATCTTGACCGAAGTCAATTCCGCCAATACCAACTCATTGCCGCCTCTCATGGAAACGCTAACGGTCGAACCTTTCCGCGTCGTCACGCGATCGCCGGAGAATACGCTGGCGCCCCCGACGGCCCTCACTCCATTTATGACCGCTTCGCCCTTGACGGAGAGCTGCCCCAAGGCGATCGCCCCATGCCCCAAGGCAGCAATCCGTGGCGCACACGGGGCCAATGCACAAGCAACCATAAAAATCTCGACAACACCAAGCGCGCATCCGGCACGACGTCCCTTCACTTCGCGGCCCTCCAGAGGCTTCTCACCATTCTTCCTCGCAAATGCTCAAAGTGTAGTTACTTGCCAGTACTTTCAGCACCCGCCTCACTCTAACCCGCTTCGTCGAGACTAGTTAGAGCCGCGAGTTAAATATTCGTTTGTTCTTCGAAGCACAAGCGGCAACGCGCGACACCGCGCTTCGTGTCGTCTGATCGTTTGTCATATCCTGTGTAAAATCCTCCGCAATGGTGGCAGCCATGACTACTTAACCTGCAACTCATGCACACGACATCTCGTCGTGCCATGCCAACAATTCTGAGAGTGAACATTACTAGTTGTAAACGTCTCTCTGCATGTTACAATGCGACGCATCTCGCGATCACACCACGCTTATTCCGGAGAATAGTTCGTTGGATTTCAAACACGCGCGCCATAATCCCTCACTCGCTTCTGTCCAGTCTGCCGACCGGCTCGATTCCTGGAAGGAAATTGCTGCTCATTTGAAGCGGGATATCCGTACGGCCCAACGTTGGGAAGCGATAGAAGGCCTACCAGTTTATCGCCACCGTCACGGCCAACACGATTCCGTCTATGCCTATAAGTCTGAGATCGATCATTGGTGGGCCAACCGGCGGCCTCCCTCCGCCAGCCCTCAAAAGCAGGAGGACCCGCCCCATGCCGAGGTGCGAATTCAAGCCTCGTTACTCGGCTATTTCCGCTTTTTGGCCTATACAGTGGTGGTCGCGGTTGTTGTTCTCGCTGCCGGAGAAGCCCGGCACCTGTTTCTGAAGTATTTTGCACCCCGGCCGGCCTCCGCCACCAGCACGCTTCCCATCACGGTGCTGCCTTTCACAAACCTTTCTTCCGGTTTGGACGCCAATCTCGCGGAGGGTATGACTTACGACATCATCAGTGATCTGAGTAAGTCCCGGACGCTGCGCGTCATCGGCCGCGCCTCTGCCATGCATTTTGAGGGCAGCCATGAGCCGGTGAGCCGGATCGCCCAGCAGCTTCACTCCGACAAAGTCGTCAGAGGTACAATCGCGCGCGCGGACGGCCGCATCCGCATTGCCGTGCAATTGCTCGATGCCCCCACCGGCCGTGTCCTGTGGACGCGCCAATTCGATCGCGACGATTCCGACCCGCTTTCGGTCCAAGCCGACGTTTCGCGCGTCATTGCAACTTCCATCGGCGGCACTCTCTCTCCGGACAGCCCTCCTGTGATTCCGTCCGCTCTTTCGTCAAGCCCGGAAGCTCGCCTCGATTACCTGACTGCTCGTGATTTCTGGAACCGGAGAGACCCTGCCGCGATTCACCAAGCCATCGAACATTTCACCAGGGCCATTCGAGAGGATCCCAAGTATGCTCCTGCCTACGCCGGCCTCTCTGACTCCTACATTTTGTCGAGCGCTTGGGATTCGGTATCGCCCACCGCGGTACTTTCCAAGGCGAAGAAGACGGCCATAACCGCCGTCGAACTCAACCCGAGCCTCGCGGAAGCTCATGCGTCGCTGGCTGTCGTGGCGTACCGGCATGATTGGGACTTTCAAACTGCCGACAGAGAGTTCCAGGAGGCGATCACCCTGAATCCCAGTTACTCCAGGGCGCACCAGTGGTACGGAGTTTTCCTCACCTATATGGGGCGCTTCGACCAGGCATTCGCACAACTCAAACAAGCTCAGAGCCTGGATCCGTTCTCACCTATCGTCCAGTCCGACATCGCCGTTGCCTATTACTTGAATCATCAGAATCAGGAAGCTCTTACGCGATTCCACGCGATCCTCGAAGCCAATCCCGATTTCATTCCGGCTTTGACGAATCTCGGTTGCATATTCGCGGCATCCGGGAAATATCCAGAGGCCAGAGTCGAATTCGAAAGAGTAGCTGCGCTGAGCGGCAACAAAAGCTATCTGGAAGAGCTCGCGCCCCTGGTTTCTGTGGCTAGCGGCAATCGAAGCCAGTCCCGGAAACAAATCGAAGATATCCTGCGGAATTGGAAGCCCAACGAAGACGCCGACGCGCGCGTGGCATTTCTTTATTCTGAGATGAACGACAAGGAAAATGCTCTGCGTTATCTGGGAATGGCCTACCGCAATCGCTCGTGGTCGCTGGTACTAATTAAAGTGGATCCAACCTTCGATTTCCTGCGCTCCGACCCCCGCTTCCAATCCCTCGAAAAGCAGATTGGCCTCATTCCGAATGCCTCCAGCGAACATCCGGCATCGTCAAACTAGCCAGATACCATCCCGTTAGAACGTCCGCGTAACAATCTTCAGCGACCGCGGCCGGTCCGCATCGATGCCCTTCACTTCCGCAAGCTGTGCCGCGAAAAGCTGACCGGGCACGATGTACGGAATCGGCGTGTAAATCTCCCCCATCTTTCCCGGCACACGGATCACGCGCGTCACTCCCGGCAACCGCGCTTCTTTCGAAGAAATTGCCAGCGTTTCCGCGTTCAATCCTTTCAGCCGCTTCACCAACGACTGCTGGCCCGCCAGCGTTTTCCCCTCCGGCGCAAAAAGAATCACCGGAAAATCCCGCTCGATCATCGCGATCGGACCGTGCAGAAAATCGGCGGACGAAAACCGCTCCGCGACGATATAGCACGTCTCCATCAATTTCAGCGACAATTCGAACGCATTCGCGTAATTCATCCCGCGCGCCACCACCGCGCATTGCCGCATATACCGGTAACGCTCCACGATCTCCCGAATTTCCGGCGCAAGTCGCAGCGTTTCGCGCACATGTCCCGGTATTTCGCTTACCGCCTCCAGTCCGATGTGCGATCCCAACGCCGACGCCAGCAAATAGAGCACCAGCAACTGGCCCGTATATGTTTTCGTCGCCGCCACCGACTTCTGCTTCCCCGCGCGCACAAAAAAACTCTCGTCCACCACGTGTGTCATGGTCGACTTCGCTTCGTTCGTCACCGCCACCGTGAACGCGCCTTGCCGCCGCGCGCTTTTCAGCACCGAATTGATATCCGTTCCTTCACCCGATTGCGAAATCCCGATCATCAGCGCGTGACGCAGATTCAATCGCGCACCGTATAATGTGTGCACCGAGGGCGCGCACAGCGACACCGGAATCCCCGTCGTGATCTCCAGCAAGTAGCGCCCGAAAAGCGCGGCGTTGTCCGACGTTCCCCGCGCCACCAGCACAATCAAACGGAAATCCCGCCGCGCGGCAAATTTCTTGAACTCGACCGCGTGCGCGCGCTCCGCCTCAAACGTCCGCCGCAGCGCCTGCGGCTGCTCCTGAATCTCCTCCATCATTCGCGACATCGAGTACCCTCTTACTTAATCTTTCGGACGCGCATTCACCCGTTCAAACTCCAGCCCTTCCGTCGACAATTTCGTCACATTCCCATTCCCGTTCAAATAAAAGGTCACGCGCGTTTGCCCGCCCAGCCCGCGCAGGTCCGTCACAAACGTGTCGTATTGAAAGTGCGTCAGCGCGGATTTGAAGGCGTGGAATTGAAGCGTCAGATGATCGCCCTCCAGCGATACGATCTCATCTCCATACGCGCGGTTCCGGTACGTCCCCGCATACGCCGCAAGTTCCCGCGACGGATGCGTATCCGCGTGTTGTTTCTTTTCTTCTTCTGCCGTTTGCTTTTCTTCCGCCGCGGCAAACCCCTTCGCCACGCCGTCAAAATGCGCAATCCAATCTTCCGGCTGCAAACCTAGAAATTGATCAATCAAATGGAAAGCGAGTCCTTCGCGCACCGGCGTATGGTCCAAATTCGCGAAAATCACGAAGCCGGTGTGGACTTCGGGAATCAGTACCACCACCGACGCGAACCCGTCGATATCTCCGGGATGCAAAATGATTTGATGCCCGCGATAATCCTCGATGAACCATCCCATTCCGTAGCTCAGTTGCATCGATTCCGGAAAGAACATCTGAAATTCCCCTCCCACTGGCACGACGATCTGCGGCGCGTGCATTTCGTTCATGCTTTTCTCTGAAATCAACCGTTTCCCGTCCGCGACGCCGTCATTCAATTGCATCGCAATCCATTTCGTCATGTCCCGCACGCCGGCATTGATCGCGCCGGCGGGCGCAATGTTGTCCAGGTTTCTCCACGGAATCGTCTCAACGGTTCCGTTCGCCTGCTCCAAATGCGGCGTCGCATGATTCGGCGCTTTCTGCGCGTCCACCGCGCTGAAGTCCGCGCCATTCATTCCCAGCGGCTCAAAAATATTCTGACGCGCGAAATTTTCCCATGTTCCGCCCGACGCTTTGCCCGCGGCGTAACCCGCCGTCGCGTACATCACGTTTTGATATTGAAATCGCTCGCGAAATCCCTCCCTCGGTTCGATATACCGCACGCGCCGGATAATTTCCTCCAGCGAAAATGGCGAGCCGTACCACAGCAAATCCGTTCCACCCATTCCCGTGCGATGCGTCAGCAAATCGCGAATCGTCACGTATTCATCCGCCATCGGATCATGCAAATGAAAGGACGGCACGTATTCAGTCACGCGATCATCCCAATGCATTTTCCCACGGTCCACCAAGATCGCCACGGAAGCCGCAGTAAAAGCCTTCGTGCACGAGCCGATGTCAAACAGCGTATCCGGCGTCACTGCTTCAGCCGTTTTGATATCGCGAACGCCGAATCCCTTCAGGTAAACAACGTTGCCGCCCTGCACGATTCCAATCGCCAGCCCTGGCACTTTCCACTGATGCATCGCCGAGTCGATAAAATTGTCCAGCGACGACGCTTGCGCGGGCGCCCACTGCGAATCGCTTTGTGCGCGCATCACCGGCGCCGCACACAGCAAACACAGGAGTGCGATCACCGCACCAGTCGCACGAACACGAACTCTCATCGCGAGTCCTCCTTGCGGACGAACGCGGATGTTATCACACGTGCCGAATCACAGATGCACGCTGATCCATTCCTGTAAATACAATTCAGTTCGCAGTTTGTCGATCTTTTGGCGATTTCTGATTCTGGCCGGGAGGGAGCATCTGAGCCGCAAAAAAAAGCGGGCAGCGCCTCGCGGCCTGTCCGCTTTTTACGTTGGTTTGGAGCCGTCGGTTAAGATCCAGGTTTCGCCGCTGGAGCAGCTTTCTTCCGCGCGGCTACCATCTTCACGGAGCTCACGTGAATCGTATCGCCGTCCACCGTGCCATACACACGCACATGATGGCCGGCGTGTTCGTCCAAATCCGACTGCGGATCGAGTTCGTAAACCTTCTTTGTGGCGTTGTCGTACAAGACATACTTTGATCCGGCCGCGACGCACTTCTTGATGCACGCTTCATTGGTGGCCATCTTCATGCCCTTCGGCGCACATTTCGCGTCCATCACGTAGCCGGCACGGAATGTTGTCTTGGCCTCCTTCTGAGCCGAAAAAGCCGCCCCTGTAAAAAACAGCAACGCAGCGCTACACAACAGAACACGCTTCAACATGTTTGCATCCTCCTCAGCAGAATAAATCTTCGGGTAATTGAGGACTGGATCCCACCAGTACTCTGTCACTTTCGCGCCCAATTGTCCAGATGCCACACCTTTTGCCGCTCGCGCTCATACTGATTGGTTGTCTTTACTATCCTCCACACAATTGACAACGGTCGCGTCGCGGCATAGCCTCCACGGTGGAAATGCCCTCGCCACGCAAGTCTTCCGCCTTCGCCTACCGGACGCATCCGCATCTCTATGAGATCAACACGTGGGCCTGGCTCGCGGAGCTCTCCGCCAAACTCGGCCGCCAAATCGCCTTGCGCGACGTTCCCGACAGCGAATGGGACACTATCGCGAGCCTCGGTTTCGATTTCGTCTGGCTTATGGGCGTTTGGGAACGCAGCCCCGTCAGCCGCCATTATTTTCAAACCGACGCCTCCAGTTTTCCCGGTTTCGATGCGACGCTGCCCGGCTGGAAATTGAGTCAAGTGGTCGGCTCACCCTATTCTGTGTATCGCTACCAACCCGATCCTCGAATCGGTGCGTGGGCCGATCTCGATTTCGTCCGCAAGAAACTTCGCGCGCGCAACATTGGTTTGATTCTCGATTTCGTCGCAAATCACACCGCGCCAGATCATCCTTGGACAACATCGCATCCCGAATATTATGTCCGCGGCGCGCAAGATGACTTTCGCAAGAATCCCTCGGACTTTTACCTTGTCGAAACAGAAACTGAACCAGAAGTCCTGGCCTACGGGCGCGATCCTTACTTCCCTCCGTGGCGCGATGTCGTCCAACTCAACTATTTTGAGCCCGCCGCGCGCTCAGCTCTGATTGCCGCGTTGCGTAGGCTCGCAAAACACTGCGACGGCGTTCGCTGCGACATGGCCATGCTCGTCCTCAACGATATTTTTGCACGCACGTGGGGGCCGCTCCTCAAAGGATACGAACCTCCGCCGCGTGAATTTTGGAGCGAGGCAATCGCTGCCGTTCCGCAATTCGTTTGGCTCGCAGAAGTCTATTGGAATTGCGAAGCTCCCGTTCAGGCGCTCGGTTTTCAGTTCACTTATGACAAAGG